>JBGPSX010000211.1:0-6939 GCA_041490325.1 Bryobacteraceae bacterium
GAAGATTTTATTCACCGCGTGGGCCGGACGGGACGCGCGGGGCTGCGTGGAACAGCTACCACTTTCAGCACGAAGAGTGAGCGCGGTGAGATCCGGAAGATCGAGCGGCTGCTGGATCTCCAATTGACGCGCCGCGCGGTTCCGTCAGGACTGGAACAGGAGCCGCAGCGCGCCCGCGCAGGAGCCTCGATTGAGTTGAGGGAGACCGCCCCGCGTATCCGCCAGGTTCGCAGCTTTAGCCCCAGGGCCAGAGCGCATCACAGAAAGCAGCGCTAACTGCTGAAATAGGGATCAGAAGTACGGCTTGATGGCGTTGAATTCGTTGTCGAAGTCCGTCAACACGGCCGGCAAACGATCGCCGAGGCCAAGAGCCTCGAGCGCTTTCGTGCCATCAGTGACGTTGCCCTCAAAAAGGCTGACCGACGTTCCCAGGCTTTTCACATAATGGTCCGCCGCATGCAGGACCCGGCTTAGCGCAACGCCTGCCGATTGCGATGCGCTGGGATCCAAGTCCGGCGTATCGAGAAAGCGGACCGCCGTGCGTATTTGCTCCGGAAGATTCCAGGTTGCCAGTGCCTCGGCGGAAAGCTGGCCCAGCGGCATGCCGATAATTTGAACTTCGTATTCCTGCGCCCACTTTTCATGCTTTTGGCAAAGCAAGTCGATCTGCTTGTATTCCTCCGGCATCCCGATGGCGATCAGCAGGAGCCCAAGATCATGGAACAGGCCGGCGGCAAAGGCGCCTTCAGCGTATTCCACTGACAAACGCTGGGACAACAGATCCGCCATAATGGCGACGCCGACCGAGTGAAGGTTAAAGCGCGCCATCGACCAGCCCGGCGGCGTCTTCACTTGATTCCACATGCGCGACACGGACATGCTGAGCGTGGAATTGCGGAGCTTGTTGATACCGAGCAGCGATACGGCATGCCGGATGGAATTGATGGTGCCCGGCAGACCATACAGCGCGGAGTTTACCAGCCGCAAAATATTGCCGGCCAGCACAGTGTCTTTTTCGATCAGATCCGCAATTTTGGCGAAAGAGACGTCCTCCTGGGCCAAGCTTCCAATTAGGCGATTGAGGATGGGCGAAAACGGTGGAAGCTCTCCGAGAACGCGCAGGGCCCGCTCACGCGCGGGCGATGGGGTGGCAGGCGCTGTCACACTTGCTCTATCGGCTGTTCCGGCGAAAAGGTTGAATCGCTGTAAGTAGCTCAACTCAAAGCATCTTCTTGGATGTCATCTGGCTTTTGCAACAATGGAACTGACGCCGCATGGACCCCACGCCCGCGATTCTGCTTCGCAATCTTCGTAAGGTATACGGAACCAAGGCCGCCGTGGATGGCCTGGACTTCGAGGTCCCGCGCGGATGCTTCTTCGGTTTCCTGGGTCCCAACGGCGCCGGCAAGACCACCACCATTCGCATGCTGATGGGCCTGGCCCCGCCCACGTCGGGCAGCATCGAACTGTTGGGTCTTCCCATGCCTGAGCACGCTCTCGAGGTGAAGGGCAGGATTGGGCTGGTTCCCGACGAGTCCCTGCTGTTCGATCATCTGACGGGCCTCGAATTCACCGAGTTCGTGGGCCGGATGTATGGCCTGGACCGGAGCGTGGCGCGCGAGCGGGCCCGCGAGCTGCTGACTCTGTTCGAACTCGACGGCGAACCGAGGAAGCTGATCGGCGATTACTCGAAAGGGATGAGAAAGCGCGTGGCGATGGCGGCCGCCTTGATCCATCGCCCCGAGCTATTCCTGTTGGACGAGCCGTTTGAAGGCGTGGATGCCGTGGGCGCCAGGCTGATGAAGGAAATCCTGCTCGAGCAGGTTCGACACGGCGCCACCATGTTCCTGACTTCGCATGTACTCGAGGTGGTGGAGCGGCTGTGCGATCGCGTGGCGATCATTCACGACGGCAAGCTGGTGCTGGCCGGCACGATGGCCGAACTCCGCAGCGGATCCGAGACGCTGGAGGATGTTTTCGTGCGCGTGGTTGGCGCCGAGCGACCCTCCGAGAGCTTGGACTGGCTATAACGCAATGGGTAAACACGCCAGAGCGATCGTTTGGGCGCAATGGCGAACGCTCCGGAATTACTTGCCGCGTTCGAACAAAGCCGGCGCAATCTTCACCGGACTTTTGACAACGGTGTGGTACGGAAGCTTCGCCTTTCTGGCGTGGATGTCGGCGATCGTTCTGGCGCGGACCGACCAGGTGGAATTCATCCGCGGCGTTCTGCCGAGCGCGTTATTCATGTGCTTTCTCTATTGGCAGGTCATCCCGATCCTGATGGCCTCGATGGGATCGTCGCTGGACATCAAGAAGTTGCTGGTCTACCCGATTCCAAAAGGCGAACTGTATGCGCTGGAAGTGTTGCTGCGCGTCTCCACTGGGATCGAGATGCTGCTGTTGCTCACAGGCGCTGGCATCGGACTCCTCTTGAATCCGGTGATTCCGTTTTGGGCGCCGGCAACTCTGGTGGGCTTCGTGATCTTCAATTTGCTCTTTTCGGCGGGGATTCGGGATCTGCTGGTCCGTTTGATGGCGCGTAAGCGCGTGCGCGAGATCGTGATTTTCCTTTTTGTGCTAGCCGCGGCGTTGCCGCAATTCATCTTACGTACCGGGTCGAACACCTGGCTCAGACGCCTGTTTGACGGAGAGCCCTCGCCGTTCTGGCCTTGGACCGCAACCGCGCGGCTGGCGCAAGGTCACTTCAGTTGGACCAGCCTGGGCGCTGTCACCGGCTGGATCCTGGCTGCCTATGTTTTTGGCCGATGGCAATTCGAGCAGGGGCTAAAATTCGACGCGCGCGAAGCGGCGTCAAAGGGCGCTTCGCCCGGACGGCGCGCCAGCCGTCTGGAATGGTGGTATCGATTTCCGAACAGCCTGTTTCGCGATCCCCTGGCGGCTCTCATCGAGAAGGAACTGCGGTCTCTCAGCCGTACTCCGCGGTTCCGGCTGGTGTTCCTGATGGGTTTTTCGTTCGGGTTGCTGATTTGGGCGCCCATGGCATTCGGACGCGGTATCTCGGACCACTCGCTCATTACAGAAAACTATCTGACCTTTGTGAGCGTATATGCGCTGCTGTTGCTCAGCGACGCGTTGTTTTGGAACTGCTTCGGATTCGACCGCAGCGCGGTGCAAGTTTACTTCGTGGCCCCGGTAAAGATGTCCACCGTCCTGATCGGCAAGAATCTTGCGGCCATCGCGTGGGTCTTACTCGAGATCACCGCGATCGCTGTGGTTTGCGCGTTGCTCCGGCTACCGATGAGCGATCTTCAGATTCTTGAAGCGGTGGCGGTGACGTGCGTCGTGACGCTGCTGATCCTGTCGATTGGAAATCTCAGCTCGTTTTACAATCCCCGGCCGGTGAATCCGGTCAAGTCGTTTCGGACGGCGGCCAGCGGCCGGACGCAGGCCATGCTGATGCTCGCGTTTCCAATCTCCCTGATACCGGTGGCGCTAGCCTACATAGCGCGCTACGCGTTTTATACCGAATGGGCATTTTTCGGTGTTCTTTTTTTTGGCGCGCTGGTGGGCGGAATCATTTACTCGTACTCCATGGGCCTGGCCTTGAAGGCCGCCGAGGAGCGCAAGGAGCGCTTCCTCACGGCGCTCAGCCGCGGCGATGGGCCGATTGAAAGCTGAAATGCCGGGTTGCAAGTTTTGCGAGGTGGCGGCCGGCGAGGTGGTCAGCTACGTCGTGTTCGAAGACGAGGTTTCGATTGCATTCCTGGATTATCGGCCGCTCTTTCTCGGGCACACGCTGCTGATCCCGAAGCTGCATTATGAAACGCTGGCGGATTTGCCTTCGGCCCTGGTTGGACCGTTCTTCGGAAACGCGCAGCGGCTGGCAGGCGCGGTGGAGCGAGGCATGCAGGCGGAAGGGTCGTTCGTGGCGATCAATAATCGGGTGAGTCAAAGCGTTCCTCATCTGCATGTGCATATTGTGCCGCGCAGAAAGAAAGACGGACTGCGGGGATTTTTCTGGCCTCGGCAAGCGCACCCGAGTGAAGAGCAGATGAAGAGCGCACAGGATGCGATTCGGCGGGCGCTAACAGGTTGCTGAAAACTGTATTGAAACCGCTCCCTTTGGTCACTGCTCGGCCAGCGGCTGTAACCCCTAGCTGAGCCGTGACTATAAGGAGCGGTTTGAACGAGTTTCTCAGTAGCTCAAGGGTCCTTTAAACGGTCCGCGGGCTTCTTCCATTCTGACTGCTAGCTCTAGCAGCAGCTCCTCGTCGTAGGGCCGGCCGATTAATTGGATTCCGACTGGTAGGCCGCGCTCGTCGATGTCGAAGGGAATTACCATCGACGGCAGGCCAATCAGGTTGACCCAGGTGGACGGCATCATCGCTTCGAACAGGCCGATCTCCTTAGCCGGGGTTGGATAGCGGCGCTCACGATGTCGAAACGCGGCCACGCCGCAAACCGGCGACAGAATCACCGGATATTCTTCCATTTGGCGCAACAAGCTGCCTCGGAGCTTGTCGCGCACGGCCAGGTTCTGGATCACTTTCTTGGCGGTCGGTTCCGGCGATTCGAGAGCCCGCTTCATAAACTCCGTGCCGGACCAGTGGGCCTGATCCTCGCGCCCCGCGATCAGCTCGGCGGTGAATCGCGCGGGGATTTCCCCGAAGAAGAACCACCATAGATTGGGCGCGGACTCGAGGCCTTTGGGTTCGAAAGGCTCGACGGGGAACTTCAAGTCGCGCAGGCATTGCGCCGCTTTCTCGACGGCTTGTGCGACGCCGGCCTCTACCGGAACGCGATAGAACTGGCTCATTACGCCGATTCGCAAGCCGCCCAGTTCTGGCTGGCGCAGCGGCACCGGCGCCGAGAACGGATCATCGGAGTCATAACCGGATAAAACCTCGAACAAGATGCGGACATCCGCCGCGGTGCGCGCCATGGGGCCGCCGACGCCGAGCAGTCCGCCAGGATGGTTGATCTCGGGCACGTGTCCGGCTGCCGATACGCGGCCGGGTGTGGGTTTCAACCCCGCGATACCGGTAAAGTGCGCGGGAACGCGAATCGAACCGCCGCCATCGCTGCCGATGCCTCCGGCTGAACAAAATGACGCAATCGCTGCCGACTCGCCTCCGCTCGAGCCGCCCGGCGTGCGCTCGAGATCCCACGGATTATTGGTGCGGCCAATGATGTAGTTGTCGCTTTCGTAGTTGGATAGAAACTCCGGACAGTTGGTCTTGCCGAGTGGAATCGCGCCGGCTCGCTTCAGCTTCATAACCGCCGTGGCATCTTGGGACGCCCGCGAGTTGGCGAAGAACTTGCTGCCGCACGTGGTCGGCAGACCCGCGATGTCGAAACTGTCTTTGATGGTGACGGGGATTCCGTGCAGCGGCGGAGGAGCGTCGCCTTTGCCGATCGCGTCTGACGCAGCCTGGGCGGCGGCTCGCGCCTCGTCGCCGAGAAGCCGCACGAAGGCATTCAGGCGAGGGTTTTCTTTCTCGATCTGCTTCAGGTGCGCATCGACAAGCTCCACTGGAGAGAGTTTGCGCGTTCGGATCAGGTCTCTCATCTGAGAGAGAGGCAAGCGATTCGGCATTACATTCATTCTAGGGTGTCGGTACTCGCGCCGGCTCAGTTCTAGGGACGTAACGCGACAAGTTGTCCAGATAACAGTCATCGAGTCCCTGGAACTCTTGAAGCCAACGTAACATTGACCTTTAGTTGCTAGGACCTACGACGCGGCCAAGTTGGTAGCTGGAGTGCTTTCTTTAGTGCAGGTAACAACATGCAATTCAGACACACAGCTATCCTGGCCTTCTGCGCGGTAGGCTTGGCGCAGGCTGGCGATTCCAAACTGGCTCCGGAATTGCGCGGCGTGAATCTCCAGTCGAGGATCGATGTGATCGTGCGGTATCGGCAAACGCCGACCGATGTCCAGCACCGCAACGTAATCTCAAGAGGAGGTCAACTCAAGGGCGACCTGGATGTGATTCGGGCTTCTCACTATTCCATTCCCTCGAGCCAGCTCGAACCTCTCTCTAACGACCCCGACGTTGAATTCATCTCACCCGATCGCGCGGTGCGGGCAACCGACAGCGTTCTATTTACCGGCAACCCGGATTTCGGTTGGCGAACCGCCGGCGCGGACCTTGCGACCAGCGTTTTCGGACTGGATGGCAGCGGAGTTGGTATTGCCCTGATCGATAGTGGCATCGACGAAATCGTCGATCTTCTGGACTCCCAAAAACGTAGCCGAATCGTGTACAAAGCCAGCTTCACGTCCGATTCGAACACAAGTGATTCTTACGGCCACGGCGACCATGTCGCAGGAATTCTGGCCGGCAACGGCAGCAGTTCGAGCGGCGCCAGGTACAGCTATCTGGTGCGCGGAATCGCGCCGAACGCGAACATCGTAAGTCTGCGGGTTCTGGATCAGACCGGGGCGGGCACCGATAGCGCCGTGATCGCGGCGATTGAACAAGCCATCGCGCTGAAGCAGCTCTATAACATCCGGGTGATCAATCTGTCGTTGGGCCGGCCAGTCACCACTTCGTATCTGAACGATCCTCTCTGTCTGGCAGTGAAGAAGGCCTGGCATGCCGGGATCGTAGTGATTGTGGCGGCGGGCAATAATGGCCGTGACAACTCGATGGGCACCAATGGCTATGGAACGATCGCGGCTCCGGGAAACAGCCCGTACGTAATCACGGTCGGCGCAATGAATACGGTAGGCACGCTGACCAGCTCGGATGACAAAATTGCGAGCTATTCTTCCAAAGGCCCGACCTCGATTGACCATATCGTAAAGCCGGATCTGGTGGCCCCGGGGAATCGGATCATCTCCTTGAATCAGGGCAACTCGTGGTACGAAAAGACGTATCCGGGCAACAAAGTCGCCAAGTCGGTGATCAGTCAGGATGGCGATAAATCGCAAGCCGGCGACTACTATGTCATGAGCGGCACAAGTATGGCCGC
>JBGPSX010000212.1:0-6925 GCA_041490325.1 Bryobacteraceae bacterium
CCTTCTTTGAAGCAGGCTTTGCCATAGGGGCATTGAAAAACGCCCCAACCCAAGCCGTACGCAAGCTGGATGGCGTCGTTCTGGTCCGTGGTTTCGTTTGAGATGGTTGGAAATTGATGCTTGGAATGAATGCGGATTTGAGGAGCGAACATCGTCTCCCACGATTTTGGTGTGAGGCCGCGGCGTGCGAAGACGCCCTCGATGAAGGTTGCGTAGTCGGAGATGGTGGTGTCCATTGATCCAGCCGCGCCGGGGCTCTCACGCCGGCGATGTCCCAGCGGCTTCTGCTGCTCGTCATATCCAATCGCAAAGTTGGATTCGAACCCGGGCTGCCAGGTCATGCTGGTCCGCGTCATCTTAAAGCGATCGAACACGCGAGTCTTCATCAGCTCACCGACTGACTTGCCAGTGGCCTCTTCGACAGCGAGGCCGCACAAATTGATCCCCTCGCCCGAGTAGCCGTATTTCGTGCCTGGATCGAACTTGAAATCAAGTTTGTTATTCGGATTGAGCCAGCGGAAGTTTGGAAATCCAGTGGTGTGAGAAAGCAGGATTCGGGTGGTCAGTTTCTTGTAGCGCTCGTCGGCCGCCAGGTCGGCCCACTTCTCGTAGCTGGTCACTGGCTTCGGCAAGTATTGATAAACTGGCCGGTCCAGATCCAGGATCTTCTCCTCTACAAGTTGCATCACCATGTAGGCGAACACGGCTTTGGTAAACGATGCGCCGGACATGATGGTGTCCTGGGTCAGCGGCTTACTTTCCTCGACATTGCGTAAACCGAAGGCGCGGAGATGGACCTTCTTGCCTTTGTTTAGGATCGCCACGCACAGGCCCGGGATTTTCGCTTCCCGCATCAGCCGAGTGATCCGGTCGTCCATCTCAGCGGCGCGCACGCGGCCTCCGTCCAGACGGACAACGTCCTGAACAATCGATTCCGCGCGCGCCAGTCTTGTAATTGCGAGACCCGCAGCACCGGATCGAAGTGCGAACTCGCGGCGCGTCATCTCTTGGAATGTAGCATGGGCCGCGCGCGCTCCACGGTACATTGGAAGAGCAGGATGAACCAATATCTACTCTTGTGCGGTCTGACGGTTCTGACGCTGTTGGGCGCGGCGGCGGGGATCCGGTTGGCCGAAGTTCGCTCCGTCTCGCAGCGGGTTTTACCGTTCAGCGGAGGCTTGCTCATCGGGATTGCCTTGTTCTGGATTCTTCCGGAAATTGCCTTGCACTTTGGCTGGTCCATCGGCTCGGCCGGATTGATTGCTGGCTTCGGACTGCTGTGGCTGGTGGATCATTATCTCTATCCGGTTTGCCCGACCTGTGCGCACACACACGATCACGGCACCTGCAATCTCAAGCTGCATGGCTTCGCAGCGCCGCTATTGATCGCATCGGGACTCCACAGTTTCTTTGATGGATGGAGTCTGGCCGCTTCGCAGGAGAAGGAATTTCAAACTCTGAAGGCAGCCTTTCTAACGGGCATTTCGATTCACAAACTGCCTGAGGGCCTGGTGCTGGGCGTCATTCTGCTGGCGGCGCTCGGTTCTCCAAAGCGCGCGCTGCTGGGCGCAGCCGGTGCCCAATCGATGATGTTGGCCGGTGGTGGGTTGGCGCAGTTTCTCGCGCCACATCTGGGGACAAGTTGGACGGCGGGATTTCTCGCGGTGGCGGCCGGGGCATTCGTCTACCTTGGCTATCACGCGATCGATGCTGAATATCAGCGGCGGGGTATCGCTACCTCGGTGATGCCGGCGCTGACGGGGGCGGCTGGCGCGGCGGCGTTGCGGTATCTCGGCGCGGGTTAAGACCACAGCATACATTGCGCCAAAACTTCTTTCCCCCGAATTGGCGTTCACACGAATGTGAACGCGGCACGCAAGAGTGCGTGCGCCACGATTCACACCGGCGGGCGGCGATTGTGCCAGTCGGTTCGTTCTTGGAATGCTTTGCCGATGCTGAGCAGGGTGTTTTCCGCGAATGGGCGACCCACTAGTTGAATCCCCATCGGCATTCCGTCCGCGAAGCCGCACGGTAAGGAGAGCGCAGGCAAGCCTGCTAGATTTCCGGCGGGAATTAGAGCGGTTAGGCCGCGTTCCTTAGGCGCTGGACGGTCGTTGAGCGGACGATCCAGCGGTTGCGTGATTTTCGGCGCCGGCGTCGTGCGCGATGGCGCAAGGAGCACGTCCACATCCGAGAGAAGGTCGCGAAAGGCTTCCTGAATTAGACTGCGGATGCGCATAGCCTTGAGGTAATCCTTGGCCGGAATTTCAAGACCCGCCTTCAGTCCGGCGATCTGCTTCTGGTCGGCCAGCTCATTCACGCGCCCGCTTTGAATGAGTGGCTCGAAGATGGAGGCGGCCTCGGTGGAAACGATGGCGCCGATCACGGGACCGTAGGGAAACTCGGGAAGTTTCGCCTCGGTCACTTGCACGCCCAGCGACCGGATGGTGTCGAGGGCTTTCGCGAAATCGGGACGCGCGGAGGGCTCGGCCCATTCGTCAAAATCCACCGGAGCAAAGCCGATTCGTAGCTCCTTGAGATTGCGGGCAAACGACGGGGCATAGTAAAAACTCTTGCCGGCCGATGCGGGATCGTTGTGGTCCGATCCGGCGATGGCGTGCAGTACTAGTCCGCAGTCTTCGGCCGAACGGCACATCGGCCCAATTTTGTCGAGCGTCCAGCAGAGCGCCATCGCACCGTAACGGCTGACCAGGCCATAGGTGGGACGCAGTCCTGTGACGCCGCAGAAGGCGCTGGGTGTAAGAATGGAACCCGACGTTTCCGATCCGAGCGCGAAGGTCACTAATCCCGCAGCGACCGCGATTCCAGAACCGCTGGATGAACCGCCGGACCAACGCGTGGTGTCCCAAGGATTCAGTCCGGGACCAGTCAGCGAAGCGCTGGCGTAGCGGTAACTCGGGCCGCCGGCCAATTCGACCATGGCGAGCTTCGACGTGAGAATGCTGCCGGTTTTTTCGAGCTTACTGAGTACGGTAGCCGTGTAGTCGAAGACTTGGGCGGCGTAGGGCTTCGCGCCCCAGGTGGTCGGCTGCTTGGGAAAAGCCAGCAGATCTTTCGCGCCGAACGGGATGCCTTGCAAGGGGCCGCGCAAACGGTCGCGTTTGATGTCGCCGTCGACGTCCTTCGCAGTGCGGCGGGCATGATCGCGGAGAGAGAGCGCTAGCGCGTTGTATTTCGGGCCCAGGCGTTCCACACGATCGGAAAACGCTTTCGCCAGCTCGACTGCTGAGAATTCCTTCTTCCGGAGCCTCTCGTTGAGCTCGGTGATCGATGCGAAGAAGATGTCGTCCGGTATAGTGACGGCCATGGCAGTCGCTAAGCTTGGAAGTGCACCGCGGGCTCAGTCGCCATCGGCAGCGAAAACTTCGCGAGCTGCTCGGCGCTCTGGCGGTTCTGGTCTCGGGCCGCTTTCAATTCCTCGTCGGGATTTTGCGGCAGCGGCGCGGCGGGAGGCTGTGCAGTGGCAGGCTGCGCCAACAAGACCGCGGAGGCTGACACAGCGGCAGCCAACTGGCGGCGGGTGAGCTTTCCCCCTGGTTTCTGGTTGTGGGTTTCTCGCGGCTCGGCCATTGGCACCATTATAGTGTCAGAGCTTCGGTGGCTGCCTTTTCCATCACGCTGCGCGGGGCATTGGCGCCAGTCCAGATTTCGAACTGGCGCGCTGCCTGTTCGAGAAACATCTGCAATCCCGAGATGACGGTCAGACCTTGTTCAACTGCGTGCCGCACCAGCGTGGTCTCAAGCGGGTTGTAAACCATGTCGAAGACCAGGTCAGCGGGGATCGCATCCGGAAAGAAGCAACCCTCGGTGCGCGGAAACATCCCGAGAGGCGTGGCGTGCACCACGGCGTCGAACTTGCGCGAGTCCAACTGTTCGCGGAGCAAAGGCTCGGCGCCACAGGCCTTCGCAAGAGATCGCACGCGATCCGGATTGCGGCCGACCAAGAAGACTTTGGCGCCGCTTTCCTTTAGTGCGTAAGCCGCGCTGCGAGCCGCGCCGCCGTTGCCTACCAGAAGGATCGATGATTTCGCGAGGCGAAGTTTGCGCGCCAGTGGAACCCGGATGGCTTCGGCATCCGTGTTCGTGCCTCGCCATTTCCCCGCTTTCTTCCAGACCGTATTGACCGCCCCAATGCGCCGCGCCAGCGGATCGATAATGTCGAGGTAGCGCATCACTTTTTGTTTGTGCGGAATGGTCACGCTGAAGCCGGCAATGGGGAGCCCTTCGGCCAGCGTGAAGAAATCTTTGAGGTACGCGGGCTGGACATAAAAAGGGAGGTACACGGCATCCAGCCGATGGGCTTGAAAGGCCCGATTGTGGACCGCCGGCGAGATGGAATGCCGCACCGGGTCCGCAATGACGCCGTAAATCTTGGCCGCGCGAGAAAACTTCTCCACGCGATATAGACCGCGCATTTGCCGGGCGCTGATCTGGCCGGCGGCGGTTCCTTCCGAAGAATTGGGCGCGGCGTAGGTGAATAGTCCACCCCATGCGGTGGAAAGCACGCGGGTCGGAAAACCGCTTTCGCCCATCGACAGCACGATCAGCGGCGTCCGTGGATGCATTTTCGCCAGGCCGAGCACGCGGCAATTGTCCGACGGCTTGCGCGCGCAGGTGACAATCTTGTACGCATCGGCTGGTATGCGCGTCATGCGGCGCAACACCGCTTCGGGCGACGGCGTTCCATCATAGTTGTGATAGGACAAGATCAGACGCGCTCTTCCGCGAAAAATCTCAAGCCGCGCCAGCACATTCTCGGCGCTTTCGATCTCGAGGTCCACCGCGCGAGCCCCGGCGTCCACGGCAGCGCTGAGAATCCGGATCTGGTCTTCGATGCTGCCGTTGAACTTCCCGTGATTCTGATGACGGCGGCAAGTGGCGAGAATGGTGCAGTCGGGATGGCCTGCCAGGAACTTGCGGATCACCGTCACGCCCTGTTCCGGCGAAGGCAGGTAGTCCAGGCGAAACTCAAAGAACGATTCTCCGGCGTTGGCTTCGCGACGGGCATGCTCCGAGAGTTTCTGCGCATCGGAGAAGCCCATGGCGATGCAGATGCGCGGAAGAGAAGTTGGCTGCGGCATGACTGCGTGAGAGGGAATCAGAATAACACAGCGTTGGGTTCGGGGTTTAGCAGGGTTGTGGAAATCTTGAAACCGCTTCCTTTGGTCGCGGCTCGGTTAGCGGCGGAATCGGTAAGGGGCGGAAATCGGGTAAGCGACGTAAGTCGGATAGGCGACGTGATTGGCGGACGCGTGAATACGCATTCTGAGCCGTGACTGCAAGGAGCGGTTGTTAGGGATTGGTGGCTGGCGGCGCCTGGCTGGCAGCTAATTTTTCCTTCCAAGCGTCCAGAAGTGGCGCTGGATTGGATAGCTGTAGGCGCGTACAACCGGCCGTGCGAAATTCAAGAGCGCGATCGACATCTGCGATGGTTGCCTGTGACTTAATTTTCAAGCGCTCGCGAGAATGCGTTTGAAGCAGCGGCATGTCCGAGAGGTCCGCGGTTCCGATGTAGTCGGCGCCGGCGCGTCTCAGGATGCGGCACGCAACGATCTTCAGCTCTTCATTCAGAAATTCGCTCTCGATGCTAACGGCCAGAACAGCGCCCGACTCGTGGCAGGAGTCGGCCATCTGCAGCAGTTCGGTTTCGAGGTATTGAAACTGGCGTGAGATCAGCTTGCCGGTGTTCAAAACCGTATCGATCTGGCGAGCGCCACGCCGCAGCAGATCGCGAGCGGCATAGAGCTTGGAAGAGGTGTTGGAATAGCCGTGCGGAGAATCCACGATCACGCCCATTTGCACCTGTGATCCGGCCATCCAACGGGCCACCAGGTCGACATCGCAAGCACGCACAACCACAGACGCAACGCGATATTGCTTGGCTGTCTCGCATCCTCGCGCGACGTCTTCCTCCGACAAGTCCGGGCGAAGGAGAGCGTATTCGATTAGCCCCGCGAGATCCTCGTACCTCGGCGCTGTTTCTACGATATTTGAAGTGGTCAACGAGGTCGACGGCTCTTGGACGCGGCCGGGCTTCCGACGTTCAGCCCCAGCTCTCTTAGGCGCGCTTTGGCCTGCGCGGCCAGGTCGGTGTCCTGATAGCGCGTGTAGACTTCGCGGAATTCTTTGGCGGCGCCGTCATTCCGGCCGAGCCCGAGCAGGCTCATGCCCTTCATGTAATGCGAGTCCGCGGTCTTGCTGTTGTCCGCATAGTGTTCCAGCACGGCGTCGAAAGCCTGCAGCGCATTGTTGTAATCCTGTTTCCGAAAGTAGATGTCGCCGATGTAAAACTGCACGGTGGGAGCAAATTGCGTGTTGCCGTAATATTTCAGATAGTCGTTGAACTCCTGCAGTGCGAGATCATACTTGCCGCCATTCTTGTCGCGGACAGCATTGGTGAAAGTGGTCTCCGCCGACATGCCCGCTGGGGGTCCCACGGCCGCCTGGGTGGCTGCTTGCGCGGCCGCGGTGCCGTCTATCCCGGGAGGAGCTTGGGGCGGCGTGGCCGGACTCTTAATCGTGCTGATGACGTTCTGCAGATCTGCCATCTTCGCATCCAGCTTACCCATGCGCGTGTTCATGTCGAGCACGGACTCGCGCACGGCTCGAAAATCTTCCGCCATCTGGTCCAGCTTCTGGCCGACGCTGATCACCGGGCCACTGACGCTTTGCTGCTGCTGCTTCATCGCCTCGTTGAACTTGTTCTCCATGATGTTCACCAGATTGTTCGTCCGGTTGACGGCGTCGAGGGTGGTCTGGGTTAGCGTCTGCATGGTCACCAGACGATCGCCGAACTCCTTCTGCATATTGCGGACCTGGTCCTGCAGCATGGCCATGTCGCGCTGCAGTTCCTGAATCTCTTTGTTCGCGCCAAAAGCGAAGGGCGCCAGTGCAAAAAATGCTA
>JBGPSX010000213.1:0-6881 GCA_041490325.1 Bryobacteraceae bacterium
CCAATCACATTCAGCAGCTAACGCCGGGAAAAGGTTGCTACGCGTTTTTTCTGAATGACAAGGGACGCATCCTCGCCGATGCTAACATTCTGTGTCTCGAGGATCATTTGTTACTAGATCTAGAGCCAGAGACGCATCAGACGGTCTATCAGCACCTGGATCACTACATCATCGCCGATGATGCCGTTCTCGAAGACGCGACGTCGACGTTGTCGACCATCGCAGTGGAAGGGCCGCAGTCGGTGCAAGCGTTGAAATCGATTGGTGCAGCGATTCCCGATGCCGATTACTCGATAGTTGCCTGGGGCACGCGGCTGATCGCGCGTTTGAGTTCCACTGGCGCACTCGGGGTCTTCATTTTCGTGGATGCTGCAGAAAAGAGCGCTCTGATTTCTGAACTCGAAGCAGCCGGCGTCGCCGCAGCCGATGCCGAAGCCGCGCGCATCGTGCGCATCGAGCACGGCAAAGCCCGGTTCGGCGAAGATCTCAGCGAGCGTTTTCTGGCCCAGGAAGCGAATCAGCCGCACGCGATGAACTTCAGCAAGGGCTGCTACCTGGGGCAGGAGATTGTGGAGCGCGTGCGGTCACGTGGGCAGGTCCATCGCGTGTTGATGCCGTTGTTCCTTGAAACCAACCAGCCACCGGAACCAGGCGCGAAGCTGCAAATCGGAGAGACGAGCGTAGCCGAGATTACCTCAGCCGCGTATTCTCCGGCTCTGGACAAAGTCGCAGCGCTAGCGTATGTGCGCACCGAGCACGCCCGCCCGCACACGCACATGACCCTAGGCGAAATCGAAGCCGAAGTGGCGTAGGATAGCCTTCAGGGCTTCCCAACTAATCTATAATTCTCAGACAAGCCAATGAACAGCAGCGCGCCGGATCTGCGCATCCCGACCACTGTGCGCATCGGAGTCATCGGCCATCACTCGCTCCAGCAGGCCGACCAACTCGCCGAAAGCGTCCGCGCCGTCCTCAACAAGCTCGACAAGATCCTCGCACATACTCCGCATTCGTACGTCGTACTCTCCTCGCTCGCCGAAGGCGCCGAACGGTTGGTCACCAACATAATCCACGATTGGCAGCAGCCACCCTGCCAGATCGAAGTCCTGCTGCCGTTCTCGACCGAAGAATACATCAAGAGCTTCGACACCCAGCAATCGCAGCGCGAGTTCCAGGAACTGTGGGACAAAGCCACCGCTGTCCGTATTCTGGATGAGAAGGCCAGCGGCCTGGCCGGCAAGGAAGTGATAAGTCATTGCGGTATTCTTCTCGCCATCTGGAATGGAGAAGAGGAACTCGATCCAGCCGGAATTTCGGCTCTGGTTAACTACGCGCGGAACATTGCCGGCCGGACCGTTTACTGGATCAACGCGATCAACGGCGCCATCGAACGCTTCGATAATGATGACGGAACCGTCGAGTCGCTCGAGCATCTGGACCAGTACAATGCCGAACGAGTGGATTCCGGGCGCCTGGCAGCAGGAGTTGAAAACAGCTTTACGAAATTAGAAGCGCTGGCGTACGAGTGCGGAATCCGCTCAGGATCCCTGGAGCCGTTGCAAAGCAGCGTGCTGCCGCATTTGGTCCGATCGGAAATACTGGCAGCGCGCTCGCAGAACTGGCACGTCGCAGCCGGCCTCGCTGTCTACCTGCTGGCGGCCCTGGCAGTCGCGACCGTCACGATAGTGACCCTGTTTCTTCCCTGCCATCCGGAGTGGATCTGGCTCGAAGTCGCAGAGATCGGACTGATCCTGGCCGTGTTGTGGTTTTCGTGGTGGAGTGAATCGCTTCGCAAATGGATCGATTATCGTTTCTTCGCTGAACGGCTGCGCGCCACCATTTTTCTGTTCACAGCGGGTTTGGAATGCGAGCCGCCCCAGGCCCCCGAGTACCTCAGCATGTCGCACCGGCCCAGCGAGTGGATGGTAACCGCCTTCGCTTCAGTCTGTAATTGCCCCCTGCAACCACTCAGCGAGGAGGAAGTAGAATCCGTCCGAAAGTTCGCGCTCAAAGGCTGGGTCCTGGATCAGAAAGAATTCTACAAACGGCGCGGCCACCGGCTGCGTCTAATGCACGAATGGCTAGCCGGCGTTGGACTCCTCTTGTTCGCCCTGACCTTTCTGGCAGCAATCTGTCACGCCATGGAATGGCTTCCCGAGCACGAGATGTATGTTGCCGCTGCCGCGAGCATCTTGCCCGCCGCCGGAGCCTCGGTGGCAGGCTTTCGCGCCTTCCGCGAATACCTTCGGAGTTCGAAGCAATACGAAGGGATGTTGAAATACCTGCGGCGTCTCGGCAACGATCTGGACGGCGTCACCAAATCCGAGGAATTGATCCGCCTGTTGAAAGAAGCCAACCACGTCATGATGCGGGAGCACCAGGGTTGGCGGGTGGTGGTCTCCGTTCATGAACCCCGCGAAGCCATTTAGTATCGCCGCGATCGCGCTCTTCGACTCGAATCCCTAAACCGTAAGTCCTGCCGGCTGCCGGATCTCCATGCAGCCTTTGCCGGTCGGCAACATCTTCCCCGGATTGAGCCGGCACTGAGGATCGAAAAGATTCTTGAACTGGCGGATCATCTCCAGACTATCGTCGGAGAATTGTTCGCCGATCAGTTCCATCTTTTCCATGCCGACGCCGTGTTCGCCCGTGATCGACCCGCCTTCGGCGATGCAAAACCGCAAAATATCATCGCCCGCGGCGCGCGCTTTGTCGAATTCGCCGGGCTTACGCGCGTCAAACAGAATGATGGGATGCATGTTGCCATCGCCGGCGTGAAAAATATTGCTGATGGTGAGGCCGTACTTCTCCGACACCTTGTGGATATAGCGCAACGTGGGCGCTATCTTTGTACGAGGCACGACGCCGTCTTGCACGTAATAAGAAGGACTCACCCGGCCCACGGCGCCAAACGCGTTCTTGCGGCCCTTCCATAGCAACTCGCGCTCGGCGGCCGATCTCGCCACGCGGACTTCTCGCGCGCGGCAGCTCAGGCAGGCGCTCTCGATCTGCCCCACCTGCTCTTCCACTGCTTCGCGCAATCCCTCTAATTCAATCAGGAGCACCGCGGCCGCATCCATCGGATATCCGGCGTGCGTGTCTTCCTCCACCATGCGGAGCATCACGCCATCCAACATTTCAATTGCAGCCGGCGTGATAGCGCGCGCCGTGATCTCGGCCACAGAGTCCGCGCAATCGTCAACGGTATCGTAGATCGCGAGGATGGTCTTCACCATCTCTGGCTTTCGCATCAGCCGGACGGCGATCTTCGTCACCAGCGCCATGGTACCTTCCGAGCCCGTTAGCAATCCGGTCAGGTCGTACCCCGGCAGATCGGGTGACTTGCCGCCGGTCGAGATCACCGTGCCATCAGGTAGCACCGCTTCGAGCCCCAACACGTGGTTCGTCGTGACGCCGTAAGCGAGCGTATGCGGACCGCCCGCGTTTTCCGCGACGTTGCCGCCGATCGTGCAAGCCCGCTGGCTGGACGGATCGGGCGCATAGAAGTAGCCCTGCCCTTCCACCGCTTGGGTGATTTCGAGATTGACGACTCCAGGCTCCAGCACCGCGCGTTCGTCGTTCAAATCGAGCGCGACAATGCGGTTCATGCGCGCAAACGAAATGACGATTCCGCCGGCGCGTGGAATGGCGCCGCCGCTCAGTCCGGTACCGGCGCCGCGTCCGACGATGGGAATTCCGTGTTGGATCGCTAGCCGCACGATGGCCGCGACATCGTCCGCCGATTGCGGAAAGACCACCAGTTCAGGCCGTGACTTGTCGACGCCGCCGTCGTACTCATACAGGCTGAGATCCTGGGGTTGATTGAGATATCCGCGCCGGCCTACCAGGCTCTCAATCGCCTGTTGTACTTCTTGAGCAATCATCTTAGCGGCGACCGTGCCGGCATGGCGTTACAACAGGGACCTTACGAAACCCACCAGCTCCGGATCGGTCCACGGAATCGCCGCGCCGTTTTTCTCCGGCAACCCGGCATACTTCCGAGCCACCTTGCCCTCGCGGTCGATGATGTAGCTCTCCGGAATCTTGTATGTCCCGTAGCGGTAGTTAATGTCTTCGTAAGGATCTCGGGCAGTCTCAAATCCAATCTGGAAGCGTTGGAGGAAGTTCTTGTACAGCTTCTCGTTCCGGTCGACGCTGATTCCCAATACCACCACACCCGATGATGCAAGCATCTTTGCAAACTCGTTGAGCGACGGCGCCTCTTGAGCGCACGGCGCACACCACGTCGCCCAGAAATTCAGCACCAGCACCTTGCCGCCGAAGTCTCGCGGCGTGATCTGCTTGCCGCTATCGGTGGTGATGCGGAAGTTGGGGGCGCGATCGCCGGCTTCCACAATATGGTCCTGCATCGTGTAGACGATGACGAACGCGAGCGCCACCAGCAGCGCGCCAATCCCGATTTTTAGTACCTGATCTACCTTGGAATGAGCCAGTTCAGTGCTCAATAGCCGCCTCATTTTCTATAATATTAGAGTATCCTATCTGCTCCTCCCAGCATCACATACCTGGGCTATGTTCATTACCCGTCGAGCTGAGTTCTCCGCGTCGCACGTCTGTAGTCAGTCGTCACTGACCGCGGAGCAGAATCGCCAGCTCTATGGACTGGCTGCAAATCCGAACGGGCATGGCCACAATTATGTCCTCGAAGTGACGCTCGAAGGCGAGCCCGATCCCGCCACCGGAATGATTTTCGACCTCAAGCGGTTGAAGGAAATCATTCAGCAGGAGGTGGTGGAGCCCATGGATCATCGGTTCCTCAATTACGAGGTGCCTCCTTTCGACAAAGTGGTGCCCACGGCCGAGAATATTGCCGCCGAGATTTGGGCCCGGCTGAATGCTCACTTCCATGGCTCGCGCGCCCGCTTGAACAATGTGCGGTTGTACGAAACCGACGATCTGTACGTCGATTACGCGGAGCAGCGCCAATGACGCGAGTCACCAGACGCTATCGGTTCGTCGCGTCGCATCGGTTAAATGCCGCGCATTTCTCCGACCAGCAGAATCGAGATCTTTACGGCAAGTGCAATAACCCGTACGGCCACGGGCATGACTATGTTCTGGACATCACCGCATCCGGACCCATCGACCCAAGTTCCGGACAAGCCGTGAGCATCGCCGCATTGGATCGTCTGGTGTCCGATCGAGTTTTACGTGACTTCGATCACAAGTACCTGAATGCCGATCTCGACGATTTCAAAGAACTGGTGCCAACTTCAGAAAACATCATGCGCGTCATCGATGGCAGGTTGCGCGCGCAATGGCCGGCCGTGTTTCCGGGTGAGTGGCCGCGGCTCGAAACCATAGGCTTGCGCGAGACGCGACGCAATCGATTCGAATTGAGAACAACAGAATGAAACGCAAAAACGCTGTCGTGAAAGTAATGCAACCCAAGCGGGACGATGAGTCCATGGCTGCCTTGATGCACAAGTTCCTCATCAACATTGGCGAAGATCCAATGCGTGAGGGACTGCTGCGCACGCCGGAGCGCGCCGACAAAGCTTTCCGATTCCTGACCAGCGGCTATCAAACCGACATCCAGAGTGTCATCAATGGCGCGCTCTTTTCTGAGCAGGTGGACGAGATGGTAGTGGTCAAAGACATCGAGTTCTTCAGCATGTGCGAGCACCACCTGCTACCGTTCTTCGGCAAGATGCACGTCGCGTATCTGCCCAAGGACAAGGTCATCGGATTGAGCAAGATTCCGAGGATCGTCGACATGTTCGCGCGCCGCCTGCAGCTTCAGGAGCGATTGACCAACGACGTGGCCCATTCGCTGGAGGATGTCCTGCAGCCGCGCGGCGTGGGCGTGATCTGTGAAGCGCGCCATTTCTGCATGATGATGCGCGGCGTCGAGAAGCAGCACTCCGGGACGGTGACGAGTTCCATGCTCGGCGCCTTCCGCAAGCGCAAGGAAACCCGCGACGAGTTTCTCGCGCTGGTGTCTCACCGTAATCACGACTTCTGAATCGCCTGGGGTCGATTACAATAGCAATGACATGCTAGAGAACTTTCGCGAGTTCCAGGTTGGACCTGATCCCTTCGGACGTACCTGGAAGGTCCACTTTAGCTGGCTGCAGACCGGCATCTCGATCCGCCATGCCGACACGGTGGACGTCAAGTTTGGAATTTCAAGCGAAGGCGAGCCATTCGAGGAGCGCGTGATCGCGCTGCCGCATCCGGTTTTGTTGGTCGTGAGCAAGAGTGTCGGCCATCCGATCACGGACTCCTGGTGTATGCGGATCGCCGCGCTGCATCTCCAATACATGCTCAAGACCGGCGAAGACATCGAGAAGACGCTGATCACGGTGCAGCCCGAAGAGATCGAGCGCTACGCGCGTGAACTGCAGGGTGCGCTTGCGGCCAGGAAGTAACGCGTCGTATCTATTCGTATACGGTACGCTTCGCCGCGGCTCCAGAAATCGATTCGCGCGTTTTCTTGGGAAACACGCGCGCTTCGCCGGAAGCGCCCGCATCCCCGCGCGGCGCGAATTCGCCGGCAAGTATCTCACCGCAGTTGTGTCGAAGAGCCCTGAGGCTTGGCTGCGCGGAGAGGTTTTCCGGTTATCGAGTCCGTCCAAGGTCTGGCCGGTGCTGGATGCGTACGAAGCGCCCGATTATCAACGCGCCATCATCACCGCACGCTTAGCGGACGGCCGCTGCGTAAACACTTGGTATTACTTCTACCAAGCGTCCTGAAAAACCGCTCCCTTTGGTCACGGCTCGGCTAGCGGGTATAGTTCGTTTGCCTAGATTGCCAAACGCACCGTCGATTGCCAAAAACGTAGCGTCGAATCGTCGATTGCCAACGCTTGCGTCGATTGCACGATTGCTCAATGTTTAGAGAGCACCGACTCTGAGCC
>JBGPSX010000214.1:0-6881 GCA_041490325.1 Bryobacteraceae bacterium
ATCACGGCTTCGAAGTCGAGGGCTTGCGGTCCCATGCCATTGTTTGCAGGTTTGGACCCGCAGTCGGGATCGTGAGTGCCCTTTTCCGCGTAGCCTGCCAGTTCGCCATGATTATTGAGTTGCCCGACCGAGGCGTTGTTGCCTCCCAAGGTCGGTAGCCGAGTGATCGCGCCGTCTTGCCACAAGAACGGTAAACACTTGAGGCCGGTACCGTAACCACAGAAGTTCTCGCTATTTGGATCATCGCTGGAGCTTTCAGCTTGACCACTGGCTTGGCCCTTCTCATTGATGCCAAACAATCCACTGTTCGGTCCTCCGAGCAGAGATTTGCCAAGGTCCTGGATCTTTCCGTCGCGCCAGACCACGGAGTGCTGGATACCTTCAGCGTCGGCCGACAGACCGATCACCATTCCATTGTTATTCAGCCCAGTTGCCTGGCTAAACGTCCCGCCCGACAGAGTGCCGAGGTCGGTGACCTTATAGCGTGGAGCCGGCTGTGCCATTGCAAGCGCGGCGAGCAAACTGCCCGCGGTGATCGAAGTCAAGATAGGTTTCATAAGTTTGATCCTCCGTACTGGGTAGGCGCAGGATGCCTCACCGGCGGGATCATGCCGTACCAAATTATTTTCGAAGCGACCCGCGGCGGTATAATTCGGGCCAGACCCAATGGAGAGGAGGGCACAACCCGAACCGGCTGCGCACGATGTAAGCGCGCTGCTTCGCGCCTGGAACGACGGCGACCAGAGCGCGTTAGAAAGGTTGACGCCCATCGTCTATGACGAGCTTCGCCACTTGGCACGCCGCTACATGCGGCGAGAGCGGCCCGGCCATAGTCTCCAAACCACGGCGCTTGTCAATGAAGCCTACATGCGCTTAGTGGATTACAAGCGCATGCGTTGGCAGGACCGTGCTCATTTCTTCGCAGTTTCCGCCCAGGTGATGAGACGCATTCTGGTGGAACATGCCCGCCGCCACAACCTCAAACGCGGAGGTGGCGTGCAGCATGTCTCGTTCGAAGAGACAGCCGTGGTGGGCGGCGATGGCGATGTGGATCTGGTGGCGCTGGATGACGCCCTGCTCTCGTTGGCGCGAATCGATCCACGCAAGGTGCAGGTGGTCGAAATGCGTTTCTTTGGCGGGCTCAGCGTCGAGGAGACAGCCGAGGTTCTAAAAGTTTCGTCCATCACGGTGAAACGCGACTGGAGGGCGGCCAGACTCTGGCTGTACCAGGAACTGACCGGGGCGGCTACAGATGAACGCTGAACGCTGGAAACAAGTGGATGATGTGCTTCAATCGGCGCTCGACCATACCCCTGAAGAGCGCGACGCGTTTCTGCGGGTCGCTTGCGCCGGTGACGAGACGCTGGAGAGCGAAGTCCGATCCTTACTGAAATTAGATCACCAGGCGGGAAAGTTTCTGGAAAACCCCGCGATGGAAGTGGCGGCCCGGGCCATGGCTCGCCGGCAAAGCGAGGATGCCCAGCAACCAACCGATGTCCCCATCGAGGGGACCATCTCTCACTATCGCATCGTCGGAGCGCTGGGCCGCGGCGGTATGGGCGTGGTGTACAAGGCCGAAGATAGCAGGCTCAATCGCTTTGTCGCGCTCAAGTTTCTGTCTGACAGGTTAGCTCGTGATCCTCAGGCCTTGAATCGTTTTCGGCGCGAGGCTCGCGCGGCTTCCGCTTTGAATCACCCCAACATCTGCACCATTTATGACATCGGCGACCAAGATGGCCGGTCCTTCATCGTCATGGAGTATCTGGATGGCGCGACACTGAGGGAACGCATCGGCGGCCAGCCATTGGACCTCAAAACGCTGCTTCCGCTCGCAATCGAAATCGCCGACGCGTTGGATGCCGCGCACAAAGCCGGAATTGTCCACCGTGACATCAAGCCCGCCAACATTTTCGTTACACAGCGCGAGCATGCCAAGATCCTCGATTTCGGTTTGGCTCAACTCGGTACTGAGGAGCCTCTAACCGAACCAGGCGCCGCGCTCGGGACGGCGGTGTATATGTCGCCGGAGCAAGCGCGCGGAACGCCGGCCGACACTCGCACCGACCTGTTCTCCTTCGGCCTGGTGCTCTACGAGATGGCCACCGGCACGCCTCCCACGCCCGCGCTGCAGCTCACTGCGTTGCCGCAGGGGCTGCAGCGCATCGTCTCGAAGTGTCTGGAAAATGACCGCGATCGGCGCTACCAGCACGCGTCGGAAATTCGCACCGATCTGGCGCAGCTGCAAGCGCCGGCAGATCCCAGAAATCCCCTCGCGAAGAGTTGGAAGGTCCTTGCCTCCATCGCCGTCCTGCTGGCGATCGGTGTCGCGGCATATTTCTATCTTCGTCACCGTTCGCCGATTCTCACCGACAAAGACACCATCGTCCTCGCGGAGTTTCTCAACAAAACAGGCGATCCGGTCTTCGACGGCACGCTGCATCAAGGTTTGACGCTACAGCTCGAACAGTCGCCTTTCCTCAGCCTCGTCCCTGGCGAGCGTATCCAACAGACGCTCCGCATGATGGAGAAGGCCCCCGATGCGCGGCTTACCCCGGAAGTGGCTCGGGAAGTGTGCGAGCGAACGTCCAGTGCCGCGGTCTTTGAGGGCTCCATTGCAAACTTTGGAAACCAATACGTCTTGGGTTTACTCGCCCGGAACTGCCGTACGGGGGATGTGCTGGCTCAGCAGCAGGCGCAGGCAGCACGAAAAGAAGACGTCCTTGACGTGTTGAGTCAGATTACACGTGCATTCAGAACGCGAGTGGGAGAATCGCTGGCTACTGTCCGCCAGCACGAAACTCCTCTCGCCGAAGCCACCACGCCGTCACTGGAAGCATTGAAGGCTTACAGCACCGCATTGAATCTAGTCCTCTCAACTGGATCCGCTGCCTCTGTGCCGTTTCTCAAGCGCGCCATCGAGATCGATCCCGATTTCGCGATGGCGCATGCCCTACTTGGACGCGCGTACGCCGATACCTGGCAGTCGGTCCGCTCCGCCGAGAGCACGACTAAGGCCTACCAGTTGCGGAATCGCGCCAGCGACCGGGAGCGGTTCTTTATCGTCTTTCATTACTACCTGCAGGTATTGGGAAACCTGGAAATGGCGCAACAGACTGGTGAGTCGTGGGCTCAAACTTATTCTCGCGATAGAGATGCCCACGCGCTTCTATCGGGGGTAATTTATCAGGTCTTCGGCAAGTACGGGAAGGCGGCTGACGAGGCCACGAAGTCAATTGATAGCGATCCGGATTTTGTCCCCGGCTATATCAATCTGGCCTGGTGCTATCTTTTCCTCGAACGCGTTCCGGAAGCGGAGAAAACTCTTCAGCGAGCTTCCGAACGCAAACTCGATAGCCCGGAGCTTTTCATCTTGCGGTACTACATCGCCTTTCTGAAGGCCGACCAGGCCGGAATGGACCGCGAAGCGGCGCGGGGCCAGGAAAAATCCGGAGTTGAGGATTGGATGTCGAACGAGCAAGCTTCCGTGCTGGCCTATTCGGGTCATCTTCGAGACGCACGGAGGATGTCACGCCGTGCGGTGGACTTGGCGCGCCAGTCCACCCAGCCAGAAAGACAGGCGATGTACGAGGCATCAGCAGCGGTGCGCGATGCGTTTTTCGGGAATGTGCCTGAGGCTAAGCGAAGTGCGGCGGCAGCGCTAGAACTTTCCAAAGCCCGCGATGTCGAATACGGTGCTGCGTTGGCACTGGCAATGGCAGGCGATTCCTCGGGGTCTCGAACGCTCTCGGCCGATCTCGAAAAGCGATTTCCCGAGGATACCGAGGTCAGATTCGTTTACCTGCCGATTCTTCGCGCGCTATTGGCGCTAAATCATGGCCAGCCTTCGAACGCCATCGAACTGCTGCACGTCGCCTCTGATCTGGCGATACCGGGCAGTTGGTCTGGCTTCTTCGGAAACCTGTATCCAGTCTATGTTCGTGGCGCGGCCTATCTGGCCGCCGGCCAAGGCGCCGAAGCCGCTGCGGAATTCCAGAAGATCCTCGACCACCCTGGCATCGTTTTCAGCGATCCTGTGGGCGCAGTCGCCCGCTTGCAACTCGGCCGGGCGCTAGCCTTATCGGGAGATCCAGCCAAGGCCAGGGTTGCCTACCAAGCTTTCCTCACTCTCTGGAAGGACGCCGATCCAGACATCCCGATACTCAAGCAGGCTAAGACGGAATACGCCAAGCTGCAGTGAACCGAGTGGTCACCGCGTCACCCAAATCACCATCGGCATCGGCTGTCCGGGCGAGAAATTCACAATCGGGCCGCTCGGGACCGGAACGATGCGCGGACCCACCGGCTCGCCATCTCGGCTCAAGAACACGCTGAACGAGTTTTCCGCCGAGGCCTGATTGTAGCCGTTCGCGCAGGGCCAAAGCGATCCGGGTATTCGCACGTCTACTTTGTAGACGAACGCAGTGACCAATGAGGCGTTTTCAACTGCCGCCGAACATGCGCCGACTATTGCCTGTAGGTCGAGCAACTGTTGTGCCGGCGGGAAACCCAGTTGGATCGCACCCACGCCATGCACGGAAAACGAAACTGTCGAGCCAAACTTCGCCGGACTCGCGCAAGAGTTCATCGTGCCGTCAGCATTCATCGCGACGGGCTGAAATCCGTTGGCGATAAAGTTTGCGCTCGGGCAGGCAACTTCGTTGTCGGAAAGATCAGCGAACAGGTTCAGGTTGGAACTGGTGAAAGGAAACTGGCGCTGGATCAACGGCCGTGTTCTGTTGAACTACGCGACGCTGCTGCGCCAAACAAAAACGCAAACATGAGGCTCATGACGCTGAATTCCGCGCCAAGAGCATACTCTCGGCCGTTGGAGCTTCCGGCAACATCGGAAAAATCGTGGATGTGAGCGATCTTTCGCGGTCCGCACGCTAAGCCGTGCTGACGGTCAGCTCTTCCAGACGAGGTTCAAGCTGCCGCCGAGAAATGCGGCCAGTCGTTCGGCTTCATCCGCGGCCGCGCGACGGACCCACACTGGCGTTTTCACGAACGGTTCGATGACAACCTCGACGCGGCTGCCTTTGAGTTCGTGACGCCAGGTTCCGTGCATCAAGCCATTGACCAGCAGGACCGGCGAAATCCAGCCCTGCGGCCGATAAACGCGGCTCCTCAAATCGCCAGGCAGCAGGTGCTCGGCGTGGTGCGACGCTGCAACCACGTACTGATCGAATCCGGGGAGCAGGCGGACCGACCGGACTGGTGGAAGATCGCGCGCCTTACGTGCGTCGGCGGTAAGCATCCAGGCCTGCTTGCCTTCCAGATCTACGGCAGACACCTCGTCGCCAAGCAAAGCGATCCATTGCCTGGCGATGGAAACACCGCCGCCATTCCACCATCGCCCAAGATCGTGTACCGTGGCCGGACCGTACGCACTCAGGAAGCGGCGCGTAACGGCGGCGGTAGCGGCTTGTAGATTTTTCGGGGCCCGCGCTTTAGTGGTCAACCAAGTCTTCGGATGCGTGAACTGGACGCGCTGGCCAACGCTTGGCCCGAAGCACAAGCCGCCCGAGAATGCCGCCGGCTTCAGGATAGTCCCCCAACTGCTTTCGATGACTTTGGAGCTGAACTCGGCCGATCCGGTGAGCCGTCCGACCTCTTGCATCAGCTCTTCGCGCGTGAGCACGCGGCCGTGCAGCGCGGTTGCCACGGCTTCCGTCAGTTGGTCCAGCTCCTCGATCGTGATCCCGAAATTCTTCTTCCATGCCGCGGGCCTCAGATACCGCCCACTCGCGCCGAGCGCGGCGTGCCACAGCGGCAACTCGTTGGCGGGAAGCAGGTGCAGCGTGCCGCGCATGGCCCAGGTTTTGACGAGCGTCCGATCCTCCCACAGCGCGCGCTGAACGGCCCGCCGGTCGAAGCCTTCTACCCTTGCCCAGACGGTCAACTCGGCGCAGGACATTACCTGGGCATGCAAGCCGCAAAGGCGGCTGGCGACCTTCAGCACGCTTCCGGCGCGCGCGCGTTGATCCAGATGATGACGCCGGATACGCCAGGCCGCCGCCTGTGGCCAAGTGAGCTTTAGCATTCGCTAATAATTATCGCGAGTCCGTGGCGGAAGTGGGGTCTTCAAATTGGGGGCAGGATCGGATTTCCGCCGGCATAAATCCCAAGCAATGCGAAGTCTCCAAGGCGGAAACTCCGTGCCTGTACCCAATTTTGCCGCACCGCTAAACCTTCGTCACGGCCTGCTTTTCTCAAGCTTAGCGCCGAGTCGACAGGGGCAAGTCTGAATCACACTCCAAAAGGTTGGTTAACGCAAGCCGACATCACAGGAGTAGTTTCCTCGAACGCCGTTTGAACGCCGTTTGAACGAAGCCCCTGTGGCACCCGAAGTTGCCTTCGAGCTGGCAAGGGCAGACTCATCAATTCCGCGCCATTGCGCACCAACTGACACGCAAATTCAAAAACGAGCGCGGACGGGCAATGCTACTAATAAACCAAGTCGGCCGCGCTCCGAAATTGCGCTCCCCACGCCATCAGCAAACCGTCTTCATCCTTCATTCCTCCGCCGTCCGCGCCGGCATGTGTGAGTCACAGCGCCACTCCCACATTCTCCCCTTCACCCTCAACAAGTTCCCGCCCCGTCGCCCGCGCCACGCTCGACCCCCATGCTAAATCGGAGACAGAGGAACATTGCAATGTTAGACCAATACTTGAACGGCGAAGCCAGCCAGTCTCCCGAAGCGAATTCCGCTCCCCCTGTCACCGATCGCGAAGCCATCAACCGCGCCAACGCCCAAAATTCCACCGGCCCCCGCACCGCCGCCGGCAAACTCCGCTCGTCGATGAACGCGCTCCGCCACGGCTTGACCGGCCACACCATCGTGCTTCCCTCAGAAGACCTCGCCGCGTACGAACGCCACGTC
>JBGPSX010000215.1:0-6876 GCA_041490325.1 Bryobacteraceae bacterium
CAGTTGCGTCCGGCATCGCGACGCCCGATCAGAATTACTCGCTGGGTGTGCTGACCGCCGACTTCAATGGCGACGGCCTGGTGGACATCTACGTTGCGTGCGACCAGACGCCGTCGTTGCTGTATATTAATCGCGGGAACGGCAAGTTCGAAGAAGAGGCTATGCTGCGTGGCGCCGCTTTCGACGAAAATGGCAAGGCCATGTCGGGGATGGGTATCACGGCGGCCGATTTCGACGGCGATGGCTGGCTCGACATTTTCCGCAGCAATTTCTCCGATGAGCGGGAGACGCTGTACCGCAATCGCGGCCGGGGCGATTTTGATGATGTCACCATCGCCGCCGGTCTCTCGCGCAACCTGCGATACGTCGGATGGGGCTGCGGCTTTTTCGATTTCGACAACGACGGCTGGAAGGACCTGATGCTGGTCAACGGGCATGCTTTTCCCGAAGTGGATCGGCTGGCCATCGACATTCACTTTCGCGAGCGAGCGATTTTGTATCGCAACCTCGGCAACGGTCAGTTCGCCGACATTTCAGAAAGCTCCGGGCCAGGAGCGCTCGAACGACATTCGTCGCGCGGCGCAGCCTTCGGCGACTACGACACCGACGGGTTGATCGAGGTCCTGGTCAACAATCAAAACGAACCACCGTCGCTGTTAAAGCAATCCTCGCGGCCGCCCGGCCATTGGATCTTGCTGAAGCTGACCGGCTCGCGTTCCAATCGCAGCGCGCTCGGCGCCAGGGTGAAAGTGACCGCAGGCGGGCGTACGCAGATCGACGAAGTGCGCAGCGGCGGCAGTTATCTCTCGCACAACGATCTGCGACTGCACTTCGGGCTGGGAGCAGCCACCAAAGTCGATCGAATCGAGATAGCTTGGCCCTCAGGCGCTCGCCAGAGCCTCGAGAATGTCGCGCCCGACCGTATCGTCGCAATCGATGAGCCGCGCAATTAGTGCTGGCTCTCGGCAATCAATCGCGCGCGCTCCACTTGGGTCCATCGAAAAACCGCGTCCACGTCGGCATCCGACAGCGTGGCGCCGCGATGCAGCATGAGATACGAACGAAGCGGCATCTCGCGATCCCTGACTTGGTTGGCCACTTCAGAAAGACTTCTCTGCTTCCGCACCAGCGAATATTCATCCCATCGGGAAAGATTCAAATGCAGCCTGCCTTCGGAAACATCGCGTTGAATCCACAACGAAACTGGCGCGACGTAACTGTACCAGGGATATTGAGTGGACTCAGAATGACAATCGCCGCAGGACCTTTCGAAGATTGCGAGTACTCCGGCGTCGACTTGCGCGCCGGACAACAGCGGTCTGGCGGCGCCTTCCGACTTGCGTGGCGTAGTGAAAACCGATACCAGCGTCACCAGCGCCAGCAAGGCGAGCAAGACTCGTAACTTTAAGGGCAATCGATTAGCCGGGCGAATCTGATCCGAAAGCAACCACGGGAGCGATGCGGCGTGCGGCCTTCGCGGTGGATTCGCGAATGATTAGATGCGTGCCCATAGGGAATTCGGCGCCTTCCATATCTCCCCGGATCGACTGAAACAGCGCGTTGCAAGCCAGGCTCGCGAGTTCCGAGCGTTGTAGTCGCACGGTGGTGAGCGGCGGCTCGGTGAACTGCGCCATATCTATATCGTCGAAACCTACGACCGAGAGGTCTTGCGGAACGCGATATCCGGCTTGTCGCGCCCCGCGCAAGGCTCCAATAGCGGTGAGGTCGTTGGAGCACAGCACAGCCGTCGGCGGATGCTGTCGCTGCAGCAATCGGGTTATCGCACTCAGCCCGCCGTCGATCTTGTGATTGCCTTCTTCGATCAGCTCCGGATGGGCTTCCACTCCGCGTTCACGCAGGCATTGCAAAAAAGAGTCGCGGCGCAGGCGAGCGGATTGCAGAGTGCTGGGCCCGCCGATAAACGCGATACGAACGTGATTCAACGCGCGCAGATGATCGGCTGCCTGCGCGATCCCCTGCGAATAGTCCACGCTGATGTTGCTGACGCCATTGCGAACTTTGCCCACATCCAGAAAGACCAGCGGCACCTTCCGGTTGGAAAGCTGGTCGGTGAGCGTACGATCCATCTCCGACGTCATGATGGCGACGCCGTCCACTTTGCGGTCGATCATGCGCCGGACACACAGAGCCGTGCGGGAATTATCGTAGTTGGTGGAATTGACCAGCACATCGTAGCCGTTTTGCAGAGCGATATCCTGGAATCCCCGGATCAACTCCGGGAAAAACGGATTGGTGATGTCGGACACCACCAGGCCCAGCATGCGGCTGCGGCCTGACACCAGCGATTGGGCCGCGGTGTTGGGATGATAATCAAGTTCCTTGATCGCGCGCCACACGCGTTCGGCGGTGGCTGGATCGACGGGTCCGCTGCCATGCACGGTTCGCGATACGGTGGAGATAGAAACCTTCGCGCGCTTGGCTACTTGTTCGATGGTCATGGCGCCGTTAGTTCCGATCTGTCGCGGATAGGTGTATTGTACCGCGCGCCTCGCCGATCCCTCGAACTGACTTATTTCTCTAGATTCGCTTTCATGAACGCGACAGTTCGCGCGATAACGTCACGAACTTCGGCGGTGGGAGTGCGGACGTCAAAAGCGTGCGGCGCGCCTTTCATGTTGTGGACTTCCACGGCGACGTCTCGCGAGAGTGCTTCGGCGGCAAATCGATCGATGGTCGCGTTTAGTTGTGCGAAATCGCTTCCCGCCCGAGCGATCAAAATCGGCGGCAGCTTATCAGCATGCAGCTTCAGTTGTTCGATCGGTGAGAACAGCGCCCGCTCTCCCGTCACGGGCGGCCGCACATCCAGCACCGAATAGAAACCCACCAGACAGCGGATGTAAGGCTGCGGATCGCCGATCGCGACTGCCAGCAACGGACCGCCCGCCGAATAAGCCGCCAGGCACAGCCGATCGGGATCGACATGCAGCGTGGCCGCGTTGGCTCGAACGTAAGCAATGGCGGCCCGAACATCGCTGAAGCCTTGCTGAAGTCTGTCATCGCTATCACCAATCCGCTGGTTGAAGGTCACTCCGATCAATCCGGAGGCGCCCATCAGCCGGCCGTAGGATTGATACACGCCCCATGCGGTGGGCGGGAAAGCGCTGGCAGTGACCGGGCCGGTTCCACCCCCGCCGTGCAGGAACAGCACAGCCGGCCTGCGCTCATCTTTCTTTAGATTCGCCGGACGATAAACATCCATTTGAAGTTGTATGGGCGCGTCACTGCCATAGTTCAAACCCTTCGTCACCTCCACAGCATCCATCCCTGGAACTGTATAGACGACCGGCATCTTCAAAACGTCCTGTGCGCATAAAGCGAACGAAAAGCAGACCAGCACAACTACGCCAATAGCGAGTCTCATGCCGGTATAATACAGCCCATGACGGACGGCGCAAATAACGCCAACCTTAAACGTGTCCGATTTGGGCCGTTCCGCTTCCACCCTGCGTCTGGAGAATTGGAACGTCACGGCGTCAGGGTGTCGTTGCAGAATACGCCCGCGCGGCTTCTGGCGCGACTGCTCGCCCAGCCCGGCGAATTGTGCACGCGAGAAAACCTGTGCGCCGAGCTGTGGCCGGCGGATCTGCACCTGGACTTCGAAAACAATCTCAACAACGCCGTGGCGCGGCTTCGGCAGGCGCTGGGGGACGCGTTTGCCCGGAACGTTGAAAGGATTCCACGGCGTGGGTATCGATTCATCGGCCAAGTGGTGGAGGACTCTGACGCGCCACAACCTGCGGATGGATGCGATCAGGCGCTTCGCAAAGCGCGGCACTTTCGCAATCGAACCACGCTTCGTGATCTGTGGCGAGCCACCGCGTATTATCGGAAGGCCATCCAGGCGCAGCCGGATTGCGCGGCAGCATACGCGGGACTCGGGGATGTTTTCATTCTTCTGGGCGACGACGTGATCGGCGGCGTTCCTCCCACCGAAGCTCTAACGCAGGCCGAGACGCTGGCGCAGCGCGCTCTGGATCTCGATTCACACTGCGCCACAGCGCACACGACGCTCGCGATGGTCGACTGGCGCCTGCACTGGAACTGGAGAAACGCTGAAGACCGTTTCCGTCAGTCGCTCGCGCTCGATCCCACGAACGCGACCACGTTCCAGTTCTACAGTTGGTTGTTGCAAGCCTCCGGGCGATCTCGACAAGCCTGGGAGGCGACGATGCGCGCTCTCGCGCTCGATCCAGTTTCATCCTTCGTCAGCGCGAACGTGGGATGGATGCTGTACCTGGATCGCCGCTACAGCGACGCCCTTCGACAGCTTCAAGAGACTTTGGAGCTGGATGAAAACTACGCATTGGCGCGTTTGCCGCTGGGTTATGCTCTGCAGCAAACGGGACGGATGGAAGAAGCCATCGGACATTTCCGATTTGGCCTGGCGCAGGCGGGGGATTCCTATTACCAAGCGGCGCTGGCCCAGGCTCTCGCGCGTTCCGGACGTCAACGCGAAGCGACAGCCATGCTCGCCAGCATCCAGGTCGATAGCATTTCGTCCTACAATCGCGCGATCGTGCATGCCGCTCTTCGCGACGAAGATCAGGCGCTCGGCGACCTCGAGTGCGCGGTCAACGAACACTCCAGCGCGGTGCCGTACGTGAACGTGGATCCGATGTTTGATGACTTTTGCCGCCAACGGCGCTACCGGGATATCGCAAACCGCGTCGGCCTGGCCTGACTCATTCTCCCTGGTAATTACGCCGACCATGTGGGAGACTCTATGTTACTTCCACGTTTTCGCAGCGCAGGGCGTCGAACTTGGATCGCCTTGATGCCTATGCTGATCAGCAGTTTAGGCGCGCAGTCGCTATCGTTTCAACAAAGCAAAATCAGCGCCGGCTGCAATCCTGCCAAAGTAACGTCGGGCGACTTCAACGGCGACCGCTTCGTGGATCTGGCCATAACTTGTACCGCCGCGTCACAATCTCCTATCGCGATCTTGCTCGGCAAAGGCGATGGCACTTTCCAGAGTCCGATTCCCGTTTCCGCGCCGGCGCTGGCAACTGCCCTAGGCAATCGTCTGGTAGCCGCCGACTTCAACACTGACGGCAAGACGGACCTGGGCTATGTCGCATCCAGCGGCAGTATCGTCGTGTTGCTGTCGGGCGGCGACGGGACTTTCCGGCAAGTGACTACGACAGCCACGGACACTAAACTGGCGATGCGGAAGGCTGCCGATATGAATGGCGATGGCAGACCAGACGCAGTCCTCCTCAGCGGCTCGAACAACAGCCTGGCAGTGATCGCTTTGGGTAAAGGCGACGGCGGATTCGGCGCGCCAACTCCGATCAGCATCAGTGTGGCAGCGCGGGAGCTAACGGGGTTTGCCGCCAGCGACGTTATCGTGGGCGACTTCGATCGCAATGGCGTGCCCGACTTAGTGGTCTTCGGATTGCCTACCTGGAGCGCTTTTGTGGCCCCTATTCTCGTGAACGTGCTGGGCCAGCGCAGCGGATCCTACTCATCCAACTACTTCTTTTATGAGACTGGGGCAATAGCGGCGGGTGACTTTAACGGCGACGGTACGCTCGACTTCTGCGCTGCCACATTCTTCGAAGGGGGTACCGGGTATACGGACATGTTCCGCGGCGACGGTCAGGGCAGCTACTTGCCAGTCCAATCAATTTTTACTTTCGATGGCCCAGCCGCCGCGGGTGACTTGAATGGGGATGGGAAGGACGAACTGTTGGCCGCATCCAGTAGTTTCAGCGGGCTTCGGGTTGTCACGTTCGACCAGCGGGGAGCAGAGGCCAACCCGCAACTCCATGCGTCCGGAACTGTGGATCTCGGCGCATTCCCCACCGATCTCATCGTGGTCGATCTGGATGGCGACGGCAAACTAGACGTCGTTACCGCGAACAGCTCCAACGTCTCGATCCTGATCAATACGACGCCTATTTCCAGGGTGAGCGCGGCGCTCAATGGCGCCTCATTTGCCACCAGCCAAGCGGTCGCCCCTGGTTCGTTGATTTCCGTCTTTGGCGTAGGACTTGCTTCGTCGGACGCTCAAGCATCCGCGATTCCGTTGCCCAGCTCACTGGGCGGCGTATCGGTGGCTATCGGCGGCGTTCCCGCTCCACTAATGTTTGTTTCGTCCAAACAGATCAACGTGCAAGTGCCCTGGAGCGTGCCGGCTGGACCCGCGGACATTGTTGTAACCGCAAACGGAACGGCGTTGGCGGCGTTTCACGCGACCATCGGCGCTGCTGCGCCTGGAATATTCAGCACCCAGTTCGGCGTTGGACAAGCCATCGCGATCAATGGCGATGGCACGCTCGCCGGGCCTGAGGGCTCGATCCCAGGCATCGGGACGCATCCGACACGAACGGGCGACACCATCATTGTGTTAGGAACTGGGCTGGGCGCAGTGAGTCCCTCGATCACGACCGGTGCCGCATCGCTGGACACATTGCGAAATACCGCGATTAAGCCGGTGGTACTGATCGGCGGCGCACCAGCGACGGTCTCGTTCTCGGGCTTATCTCCGCAGTTCGTGGGTGTGAATCAACTCAACGTGGTGGTGCCGAACATAGCAGCGGGCACGGTTCCGTTGCAGATCGAGAGCGGAGGAGTTCGGACCACCGATAAAGTGACGATAGCGGTCGGCAATCCGTAGATATTTGTTACTCAAAGTTCAGATAAGTATCGTTCGCGCGCTTTCCGTCTGCTGCGAATTCCAACGTTATGTGGCCTCGCCCGGCAAGCGATCGAGGCAACTTCAAGTTCACTTGATCCAATCCGGGAAGCTGGCTTTGCGCGCCCGCGTACTCCACCGGCACGTCTATCCCGCCGATTTTGACGTTGACGTTCGCCAACGAACTGCGGGAACGAAGTCCGGTTCCGTACATCACC
>JBGPSX010000216.1:0-6832 GCA_041490325.1 Bryobacteraceae bacterium
CGACACGATTCGCTTTCAATTCTCGGGATCGGCAGGCCAGAGTTTCGGCGCGTTTCTCGCCAAGGGCGTCACGCTGACGCTCGAAGGCGACGCCAACGATTACGTCGGCAAGGGGCTGTCGGGCGGCAAGCTGGTGGTCTATCCGCCCAGAACGTCCACGTTCCTGCCGGAAGAAAACATGCTGGTCGGCAACGTCGTTCTGTACGGGGCAACCAGCGGCGAGGCGTTCTTCAATGGCATGGCCGGTGAGCGCTTCGCGGTGCGCAATTCGGGCGCGACCGCGGTGGTTGAGGGCGTGGGAGATCATTGCTGCGAGTACATGACCAAAGGGCTGGTCATTATTCTGGGCCGCGCCGGCCGCAATTTCGCGGCGGGCATGACCGGCGGCATCGCGTTTGTTTTGGATGAATCCGGTGAATTCGCCAACGTCTTCTGCAACAAGGCGAGCGTGGATCTCGAACCGGTAAAAGAGCCGGTCGACGTGCAGGCGCTCCGGAATTTGATCACCCGTCACGTGGAAGCCACGGCCAGCCCGCGCGGTAAATGGATTTTGGAAAATTGGGCGGCAAAGCTGCCGAAGTTTGTCAAAGTTTTCCCGCATGAATACAAACGCGTGATGGGCATTCCGAGATTGGCCACTGCGCCGCAGCCACCGGTTACGAGCGACGCCGGCCGGGGGGTGCTCCGTGGGTAAGACCTCCGGCTTCCTCGAATACGCTCGGGAACTGCCGCAGCGCCGTCCGGTTTCGGAGCGGCTCACCGACTGGTTCGAGGTCTATCAGGATTTCCCAGCCGACAAGGTGCGGACACAGGGCGCCCGCTGCATGGACTGCGGCGTTCCGTTCTGTCACACCGGCTGCCCGCTGAACAACGTCATTCCGGACTGGAACGATATGGTGTACCGGGACAAATGGCGCGATGCCGTGCGCGCATTGCACGCCACCAACAACTTCCCGGAATTTACCGGACGCATTTGTCCGGCGCCGTGCGAGACGGCCTGCGTGCTCGGCATCAACGAGCCGCCTGTGACCATCAAGGTCATCGAGAAGACCATCATCGAGCACGCCTTCAAGGAAGGCTGGATTCGTCCGGAGCCGCCGCTGGTTCGAACCGGAAAGCATGTTGCGATCATCGGCTCCGGCCCGGCCGGCATGGCAGCCGCGCAACAATTGAATCGCGCCGGCCACAGTGTCACCGTGTTTGAAAAGGCGGACCGGATCGGAGGTTTGCTGCGTTACGGGATTCCCGATTTCAAGATGGAGAAGTGGATTCTCGACCGGCGCATCAAACAGATGACTGCCGAAGGTGTGGAGTTTCGAACCAACGTGCATGTCGGGGAAGCCATTCCGGGCGAAGAGCTGCGCGAGGATTTCAACGCAATTCTGCTGGCCGGTGGCGCCGAGCATCCGCGCAACCTTGCGGTACCGGGCAGGGAACTGAGGGGCATCCATTTCGCCATGGAGTTTTTGCCGCAACAGAACAAGCGCGGCGCCGGCGATCAGGTACCCAACCAGATTCTCGCGACTGGCAAGCGCGTCGTGATCATCGGTGGCGGCGATACGGGCGCCGACTGTCTGGGCACTTCGCATCGGCAAAGAGCCGCATCCGTGCACCAGTTCGAAATTATGCCCATGCCTCCGGCCGATCGCGCGCCCGAGACGCCCTGGCCCCTTTGGCCGCTGCAACTGCGCGTGGAAACCTCGCACGAAGAGGGTGGCATTCGAGACTGGAGCCTCGCGACTACCAAGTTCACCGGCGACGATAAAGGCAACGTGCAAAAGCTGCACGCCGTTCGCGTAGGACCGCCGCCCAAGTTCGAACCGATTCCCGGCAGTGACTTCACCCTGGATGCCGATCTGGTGCTGCTCGCCATGGGATTCACGGGACCCGTGCGTGGCGGGATTCTCGAACAATTGGGTGTTGCGCTCGATCCGCGCGGTAATGTCGCCACCGGCGCCGACTACAGCACCAGCGTTCCGGGCGTCTTTGCCGCAGGCGATCTGCGCCGCGGGCAATCGCTGGTAGTTTGGGCCATTGCCGAGGGTCGGAATGCGGCTGCTTCTCTCGATCAATACCTTCGTCGCTAGCGCTACCTGGCGCAGCATGGATTGATTGTTCTAAACCGCTCCCTGCGGACACCGCTTACAGCCGCTAGCCGAGCCGCGCCCAAAGGAAGCGGTTTCCAAGGATTGATTTCTTCACATCGCCCAGAGTTACACTGAAAACATGAACTACTATGGAGCAAAAGATCTTGCCGATAGCTTTCGCACAGTGCGTAAGAACACGATCACGATTGCCGAAGAAATTGGCGAGCAGCATTTCGGGTTCCGGGCGACTCCGGAAACCCGCACAGTCGCGCAGTTGCTGGTGCACATTGCCTTGGGTCCCAAACTGCAGGAACAGATCCACGCGGTAGAACGGCGCGTGACACTCGAAGGTTTCAACTTTCCCGCGTTCTTCCAGCCGTTAATGGCGGACGAGCAGACGCCGCGAACCAAAGCGCAGATCCTCGCGCTACTCCACCAGGAGGGCGATCGATTCGCGAACTGGCTGGATACTCTTTCGGACGATTTCCTGGGCGAGCGTGTCACGTTTCCGGCCGGAATGACGCCGCCTTCAAAAGCCCGGTTCGAGATGATCCTGGGCGTAAAAGAGCACGAGATGCATCACCGCGGCCAGTTGATGCTCATGGAGCGAATGGTCGGAGTGGTACCCCACCTGACGCGCCAGATGCAGGAACGCATGGCTGCGATGATGAGTGCCGCAAACGCGCAGAAGGCCTAGTTTCACTGAGTAAGGTTGAGACGGGCAAGCCGTCAGTGGTTGCCTAAACTGATGAAGACGATCCCTACCAGGATCAAGCCCACGCCGCTTAGTTTGGTCCTGGTAATGGCTTCCTTAAAGAACAGCCGCGACCATAGCAGCGTGCAGATGTATCCGAGCGAGACCATTGGATAGAGAACCGAGAGTTCAGCCTTTGGGTCAGAAACTCCCTTGACGAAGAACACCGACGACAGCAGATAAAAACAAACGCCGAGCGCGAGTCTCCAGTTGAACACGATACTGGACCAGTGACGCCGCACGGCCACGGCTCCGGATTTCAGGAAGGCGGCGCCGAAGGATCCAATGACAGATCCTCCCAGCACCAGAGCCATCGAGGAGAGCGGAGTGGTCAAGCTTTGTTCCCCAAGCCCAGGACGGCCACGCCGGCTACGATAATAGCAACGCCGATGATCTTCATCGGATTCATGGTCTCGTGAAAAATCATCACCGATAGAATGCTGACCCACACGTAAGTCAGGGCGATAATGGGCCACAAGATGGAAAGCTCGCCGTGGCGCAAGGCGTACACCATCAGCGCCGTGAATATGCCGTACAGGCAATATCCCGCAAAAAGTTTGGGGATGGTGATGATGCCGATCGCGGTTGCGAGGAAACCAGCATGTTCCAGTTGTTTCGTTCCAAGCTTGATCAAGACCTGGGCCGCCGCCCCGATCCAGGTGCAGAGCACCACGATCAGCACAGCCCGCCTGCGCTTGTCCACGTTGACCAGGGGCGCTTCGGGCGAAAAGGTGACGGAACTCAATAGGCCTCCAGCATCTCCATCATAGCAATCGGCTGAGACGTAAAATAAGATTATGCCTGCAGTCTCCGGCGGTTCCAGCTCGCCGGTGGATCGTTTCTTCGAATTTTCGTTGCTCGGACTTTTGGCCAGCGGGTTCCTGGCCGTAGCCGGCTCTGGCTACCTGGATACGCCTACGGTCCTGATCACCGCGGCCGCCCTCTTTACGCGCGCGTTCCTGTCCGCCGGAGTGGTCCAGTTTGAAATCCCGCCCGGAGCAGTGACCGCCGTGACTCTGGCTTACATCGCCTTCTATCCGGTCGACTATTTTTATGTTTCGCACGCCTTCAAACCGGCCGCGATACACCTGGTGTTTTTCGTTGCGGTGGTGAAGATTCTGACGGCTCAAACCAATCGCGACTACCTGTTCTTAAAAGTGATCGCATTCCTGGAATTGTTGGCGGCCTGCGTGCTATCGGCGCGATTTAATTTTTTCTTCTTTCTGCTGCTGTTCCTGGTTCTCGGCGTCGCTACTTTTGCGAGCGATGAGATTCGTCAATCCAGAAAGCGCCGGCAGCCCAATGCCCGCATCTCGGGACCCGCGCTTTCGCTCCGGCTCAGCGCGGTTGTCCTGTCAGTCTCGTTTGGAATCCTGGTCATCACCGCTGGTCTGTTCTTCTTCCTGCCGCGCACGGCTCGGGCCGCCTTCCAGCACCTGGTCTCGCATCGCGACCATTTCGCCGGATTTTCGACTCACGTCACGCTGGGTGAAATCGGCGAGATCAAGAAGGAGAGCACGCCGGTGATGCACGTCAAGATGGATCAGCCCGAGTATCGCGGCCTGGCGTTGAAATGGCGCGGCGCTGCACTGGCGGAATTCAATGGACGGGCGTGGTTCAATCGACCCAGTCAAGGGCAGACGCTACGACCGGATCGGGGCGGGTTATTGCGTCTCGACGACGACCTGCCACGCGGCAAAGATAGCCGCCACATTTCTTACGCCGTCCACTTGAACGAGTTGGCCACCGACACCCTTTTCTTCGCAGGTACGCCACAATTCCTGCGCATCGATTCCACCGTGATTCGCCGCGCCTCCGGCAATTACAGCGTCCAGTTCGGCGAGTCGCGGGATGCCTGGTATCAAGTCTATAGCCGGATGGATTCGCCTCTGCGCCAAGACAGCGCGGGCGAGCTGGTGGATCCGCTTGCGCGCGACGTGCGCAACGAATATCTGCAATTGCCGCAACTCGATCCGCGTATTGAGGACTTGACGAAGAATATTGTGGGCGCGGAAGCGTTGCCCACCGTGAAGGCCCGTCTGATCGAGAATTACCTGCGCACGCACTATGGATACACGCTGGAGCTCCCACCGTCCGAGCCTGCGGATCCCCTGGCCTTTTTCCTCTTCCACCGGAAAAAAGGACATTGTGAGTACTTCTCCTCCTCCATGGCAGTCATGCTGCGAGTGCTGGGCATCCCATCGCGCGTCGTGACCGGCTTTCAAAGCGGAATTTACAATCCGATCAGCGGGTCGCAGCTCATTCGTACTTCGGACGCGCATAGCTGGGTGGAGGCGTGGCTGCCCAATCGCGGCTGGGTCACCTTTGATCCGACGCCACCCGATCCGAATCCTCCGCGTCTCTCCGTCTGGACGCGTCTCGGATTCTATGCCGACGCCGCCGAGGTCTTTTGGAACGATTGGGTGCTGAACTACAATCTCGACCGCCAGCTACAGCTAGCCTCGAAGATGGGCGAATCCAGCCGCCACGTGGGGGTGAGCTGGTTCGATGGAAGCGGATTGGGATTCGCGAAAGCCTGGAAGGAACTTTCCGATTTTGCGATTCGGCATGCGTTCCTGTTACTGGGGATGGTTCTTCTCGCGCTTACCGGAAGAGTATTTGGGAAGGATGGATGGCGTTGGTGGAAGACCCGCCAGCGCGTGCTCAAAGTGCAGCGCGGCGAGGCCGAGGCGTCGGATGCCACTTTGCTTTACCGCAGGATGTTGCAGGTGCTGCACCGCCGTGGCATCGAGAAACCAGTCTGGTTGACGCCCTTTGAATTTGCGCGCGTGGTGCAAGAACCTGAGCTATCGCTTCTGGTAGAGGATCTGACAGCGGCGTACAACGAACTCAGGTTCGGGGGTAACTCGGATGCCGCCGGGCGGATTGTGCGGTTGCTCGATCAACTGGAAGCGGTCCCTTAGTTTTTAGGTTGGATCGTGACGTCGACAACCAGAGGCCCACGCGGTTCCTGTCTTTTTTCAGTGGCGCCGGACGCCTTCTTGGCTCTCACATCGGAGCGTTCCATCAATGCGCCCGCAAAGGATTGCGAAATAGTGGGAGCCAGCACCAGCCTCAGTCTTCCGGGACTCGCAGGCACTCGGATGGGCGCATCGGGGATGGCGTAGCTGGTGTTGGCCATCACTGGAATTCCGGGTGTCGCCACTGGATATGTGCGCCTCCAGTCGCCGGTAGAATCCAGTTCGTACAAAGCCAGGTAACCGGAGACGCCCGGCGACACGCTCAACTGCACAAAATCGCCTGCTTTGAGATCCGCGTCGGAGGCGCCCGCCGCGGCATTCGCGTTCGGACGGATGACCGAATAGCGCAGCAATGGTCCGTTCGTGTAGTTGGATTGAATCGCATTGCCTCCGGTGGTGAGCTGTTTCGCCCATTCCACCGGAACAATCGGTGCCGCGCTAGTCTCACGAAATCCGCTTACGGCCGTGGTCGCGACTTGGTTTTGAGTTTGAGCCGGTGTAGCGGGCGCTTGCCCGATGTGGCCTTGCGTGGCCTGTTGAGCGAGCGTCTTGGGACTTGGAGCCGGGCTGACTTGAACGACCTCACTCTGTGCCGGCAGGGCGGGTGGAGGCGGAAGCGACGGCGCGGGAGCACGTTCATCCTTTACGGGAGGTGACGCGACGTCCTTCTGAAGTGGCTGTACCGCATTAGGTCGAAATGTTCTCTGCGCAGTAAGACGATCGGTTTTGCGCGACTTGGGTTGCTCAATTTTCGCTTTGACCTCGCTGTCTCGGCTCGCAACCGCGCCCGCCTCGATCCCAGACGGCGCCGGGATCTTCGAAGCGACTATGACCGGCTCACGTGCCAACTGGGGTGCGGTCAACCGAATCACGCCAAAGATCGCGACCGTAGCTGCAAGCGCTCCCGCCACGCCGGTCCAAGCCCACCATCGAGACCACCAAGCGTTCTTTGGAGCCCGGTTTTCCAGCGCTTGCCGAACGTGCGCGCGCGCGACCGGATCGGCTAGCAG
>JBGPSX010000217.1:0-6829 GCA_041490325.1 Bryobacteraceae bacterium
GACCGTGGTCTTGGAGGCGAAGGGCGTGTAGGCGATTCCGAGGCGCGGACCGAAGTTCGTCTTGGGAGCCGCGAAGATGCTCGTCCCGACTGGGTCGAGCTGGCCTTTGAGCGGATCGAAGTTTGCGATGCGGCCGTGAGATTCGCTGGGCGTCGAATCGAACTGGTAGCGCAGTCCGGCATTGATAGTGAGATTGCGGCTGACCTGAATGTCGTCCTGAACAAAGAAGTGATAGTAGGTATTACGCATTCCGACGGTCGGGTTGCCAATAGTTGTGACGCTGGACGGCTTGTTGGCAGCGAACAGGTCCAAGCTCGCGAAGGCGACCCCACCTTGCAGGTTCGAGGCCTTGTTGTCGCGATTACGGATGACCTGCCCGCCGAACCTGAGTTGGTGTTTGCCCTTCACCCAGGACAGCGTGTCCAACCAGGTAAACGAGGTGTTGCCGACGCGCAGGTCAAAGAGCGTTGGGCCAACTCCGGCCGAACCGCCGCCAATGGTTGTCAGGGGAAAGTTGCGGACCGATTCGACGTCGGAACCCGGGTCACTGACGTTCCAGCGATTCACCGCGAAGCTGGCTTCGTTCAGCAGCGTGGGTGTGATGGTCTTGGTATAGGAGAGCTTGGTGAGCTGGAGGATGGCCGGGACGCTGCGGAACCCGCCCGTCTGGACGCCGAAGTTTTGTAGGGTGGCCGATTGATTCCGGTTGTGGCGGAAGCTCAAGCGGTCGTTGGAGGTGGCAGCGTAGTCCAGCTTGAACGAGCCGGTATCTTCGGTCAGTTGATTCGAAACGCCACGGATAAATTGCGCGAGGCGGGGTTCGGTGGCGGAGACCGGGCCGTTGGCGTGCGGCAACTGGTCGACGACCGTTCTGAGAGCCGGGGAAAGGGTGGCTCGAAATGCGTCGATGGGAACAAACACGTTTTGAATCAGACCAAGCCGCTGGCGGACGCCCTCGTAGTTAACGAAGTAGAAGAAGCGGTCTTTGATGATCGGTCCGCTGAGAGAACCGCCGAATTGGTTCAATCGAAACGCTGGCTGAACCGCGGGCGGGACGTTGAAGTAGTTGCGCGCATCGAACACATTATTGCGGAAGTATTCAAAGAGGCTCCCATGTATTTTGTTGGCCCCGGACTTGGTGATGAAGTTGATGACTCCACCGACCGATCCGCCATATTCGGCCGAGTACGAACTCTCCACGACGCGCACTTCGGCGACCGAGTCAACGCTGGCGCGAGAGATTCGCGCGCCGGACTGGTAACCGCCATCGCCGAGATCGGAATCGACCTGGCCGGAATCGCCGCCGTCGACGAGATACTTCAGGCCGCTCTCAAACAGCCGGCCCTGACTGGCGCCGTTCATGCTGCGCTGCGGGCCCAGGAAGATGACGCCGGGAACGACGACCAGTAGCTGCGTAAGGCTGCGGCCGTTCAGCGGAAGCTCGCTCACCTGCTGGGTGGACACGACGCCACCGAGGGTTGTGGAAGCCGTTTCGACAATGGGCGCCTCCCCTGAGACAGTGATTTTTTCGGTGACGACGCCGGTTTCCAGAGTGACGTCCACTTTCACGCGGTCGGAAACGCGCAGAGTAACGTTCTCAACAATCTTGGTCTTGAATCCGGGTGCAGTGACCGTGATGCGATAAGTACCAATGCGCAACACCGGGGCAACATAAGTACCGTTGGAATCGGTGGTCAAATTGGTGGTGGCGGCGGTGTCTTGATTCTGGACCACCACAGTGGCTTGTGGGACGATCGCGCCGCTGGAATCCAGTACCGTTCCGACAATACTGGCGGTTTCGAGTTGCGCAAACGCGATGGTCGACGTAAGGAGAGCTGCGAGTAACAGGGACGCAATTCTAGTGGACGACATGGTACCCCCGTGATTTGCCTGCTTCGCTGAATTTATGCCAGTCGGAGCGCCTAGGGCAATGCTAATAGCGCGCCGTCACGTGCGGTTCAAGGTACGAAATACGACCGTCTTCGAGATGGCCTTGGAAGCACTGGAAAACAAAACGTTTAGAATCTGAGCTTGATCTGTAATCCCAACCAGTGCATGACGTTACGAGCAGTGGTCTAGGTTTCACAGAGTGAAATAAGAGGGCTGACTCAAAGACAATTTCGGGCTTCGAGTAACACACCCTCAAGCTTGCTGATTCAGCTAGCGCATCAAATTCAGCCCCGCTGGCGGCCCGAACGAGCGTGTTCTTCCGGTTTTTTCAAAAAAGCAATTCGAATCGATTCGAATTATGACAATAGTTTCACCGTGCGGAGGATCGATTAGTATTACAATTCTCTTTGAACGATGCGTAGACGAAAGAGTTGCACGATCCAGGATGTCGCGCGACTGGCTACGGTTTCGGTCGCCACCGTGTCGGCGGTGATCAACGGCACCGTGCCTGTGAGCCCGGCTCGAACCAAGCGGGTACGCGATGCGATGGAAGCGTTGGACTATCATCCCGACCACGTGGCGAGAAGTCTAAAAACGGGCAAGACGCAAGCCATCGGAATGGTGGTACCGGATGTCACCAATCCTTTTTATCCCGAGGTGATTCGAGGCGTCGAGCAAGCCGCCGAACGGGCCGGGTATTCCATCATCTTTTGCAATTCGAATGAAGATCCGGAGCAAGAGCGTCGTGGCCTGCAGACACTGATCGCGCGCCGCGTGGATGGCGCGCTCATCGCCTGCTGCGATAACACGTCGACCACGTACGACCTGGTGATGCGCAGGAATATTCCCGCTGTCTTTCTGGACCGCATCCCCGCGGGCGTAAATGCCCCGCGGATTTCGACTGACAATTTCAAAGCCGGACTGGTCGCAACGCGTCATCTCCTCGAACTTGGTCATGAACGAATCGCGGTGGTGGCCGGGCGCATGAATCTTTCTCCTCACGTTGACCGCATCGAAGGATTTCGAAAGGCGATGCAGGAGGCAGGGCTGCCGGTGAAGGACGAGTATTTCTGTACCGGATCACTGTCCTCCGATACCGGCTACGTAATTGGAAAACGGCTGCTCGAATTGGAATGCCGGCCGACGGCGATCTTTTGCACGAACAATAAGACGCTGCTCGGCCTGGTGCGCGCGCTGGGAGAGAGTCAGGTCAAATGCCCCGAGGAAGTTAGTATTCTTGGATTCGACGACTTTGCCTGGACGGAGAATTTTCATCCGAAGCTCACCACCATCGTTCAGCCGGCGCACGAATTGGGCCGGCGTGGAACCGAAATGCTGATCCAAGAGATCAAGCGGCAGGAAGGCGACGTGGGACCAGTTTCGTCGGAGCCGATCTTGCTAGAGGCGCAGTTGTGTATTCGCCAGTCCACGGCGCCACCTCCAAACGGCGAGGCTGGACTGCGCACTCAGGTGGGTTACTCAACGGTCTAGGCCGCGAACACCAGGCGTTCGCAGGAGTGCGAATGCGGCGTACGCACTCTTGCGTGCCGCGTTCACAATCGTGTGAACGCCTAGTTCAAAGTTTTTGCGGTGCCAACAATCTGCAGGTTTCCGTCAATGTGCCAGCGACTCCAGCTCCAGGCTGCCTCCCGCCCACCGATATCTCGACTGGACCAGGCTCTACAATCCGATGGCCGTCGGATGCCGTGTGCGAGAACTGGCGCGCCTGCAAGGTGAATCGCACTGTTTTACGCTCGCCGGCGCGTAGCGCGATTCGTTGGAAGCCTTCGAGCGAACGAATCGGCGCGCGGCCGGAAGGCCCATTTTTCAAATACACTTGGACCACTTCTTCGCCTGCCATCTGTCCGGTATTTTGAACTTCAACCGTAATGTTTGTCTCGCCTCCTGCGCTCACCTGTTTTGGAACAACCAGATTGCGATAGGCGAAAGTGGTGTAGCTCAATCCGTATCCAAACGGGAACAGCGGCTGGCCGTCGAAGAATCGATAGGTTCGTCCCTTCATGTTGTAGTCGGTGAACGGCGGCAACTGATCGGCCGACTTATAGAAGGTTACCGGGAGCCGCCCGGCCGGATTGTAGTCGCCGAAAAGCACGTCGGCAATCGCAGCGCCGCCGGCTTGTCCCGGATACCAGGCTTCCACGATCGCGGGGACGTGATCGTTGGCCCAGTTGACCGCCAGCGCGCTGCCGTTCAAGAGGACTAGCACCAGCGGCTTGCCGAGCGACGCGATCGTTTTCATGAGATCTTCCTGTTCACGCGGCATGTCGAGCCGCACGCGATCGCCTCCACGGAAGCCCTCCACTTGAACGCGCATCTCCTCGCCTTCGAGCCTCGGCGAGAGGCCGAGAAATAGCACCACCGCGTCGGCTTGCCTGGCTGCGGCGACGGCTTCGTCGACATGGCTCTTCGGCGGCGGCGACCAAACCAATTGAATGTCGGCGTCTTGAACGAATTCGTGATAGTCCAATCGGATGGCGTAGAGTTTGCCGGCCTGTAGCTCGACGGGCGCCCAGCGATACGCACGTTCGTGGATGCCGGAGAATTCAACGATCGACTTGCCGTCCAAGTACAGTTCGAATGCGTTCATGCCGGTGGCGCCGAGTTGGTAGACGCCGCTGACGGGCGCACTGAGATAGCCAGTCCAGCGAACCCCGAAGTCGTCATCGTTCATGCCGGGCAGGGGCGCACCGTCCCACCAGTGGAAATCGATCGTGGGATCGATCCGCGTGAACAACGGTTTTACGCCGGTGGGAATTGTCCCCACCAACTTCCCTGAGTTGGGATAGGTCAACTCGCGCGGCTGATGTTGCTTGCCGTCAAAATTGCTCGCGTTGAAATATTCACCTTGAAGGCCATTCTGCCGAGTCGCGCCGTTGCTCGAGAACAGCGCGCTGGCCGGAATCACTTCGAAGTTCGGCAGGTTGGCGGCGATGTCGCTCCCGCGGGCGTAGATGACGCGCGTCTTCTGTCCCAGTTTCTGGCGAAGGCCTTCGAGTGGCGTGATGGGCGAGGTTGGCTCGCCGTTGTAGTTTCCGACCAGCACGTCCAGGTCGTCCGCGTTCGGCCCGATCACCGCCAGCGTCTTGAGAGTCTTGCTCAGCGGGAGCGTCCGATTCTCATTCTTAAGTAGGACGATGGACTTCCGAGCTGCTTCGAGCGCGAGCTGCCGATGTGCCGGGCTATCGTTCTCGTTGTACCGAATCCGTGCGTACTTCACTTTCTCAGGCGGATCGAACATGCCGAGTTTGAAGCGAGCCAGCAACAGCCGGCGGAGCGCCTGATCGATTTCCGATTCCTTGATCAGCCCCTTACGAGCGGCTGGCAACAGGTTCGAGTATTCGACGCCGCAGTTCAGGTCGGTGCCGCTGCGGACGGCGGCTGACACACCTTCCTCCGCCGTGGGCGAGGTTTTGTGGTGCAAATAAATGTCGCCGATCGCGCCGCAGTCCGATACGACGTAGCCATGGAAGCCCCATCGCTTGCGAAGGATGTCATCCAGCAGCAGGTTGCTGGCGCACGCCGGATCGCCGGACACACGATTGTAGGCGCACATCACCGAATAGGCGCCACCTTCCTTGACCGCCGCCTCGAACTGCGGCAGGTAGGTGTCGCCCAAATCCTGTTCGCCGGCGACCGCATCGAAGGTGTGACGTAGCGATTCAGGACCGCTGTGGACGGCATAATGCTTCGCCGTGGCGATGGCCTTGAAATACTTGGGATCGTCTCCCTGGATTCCTTTGATGAATGGAACCGCCATGCGGGCGGTAAGATAAGGATCTTCACCGTACGTCTCCATGCCGCGGCCCCACCGAGGATCGCGAAAAAGGTTGATGTTGGGCGTCCAGAAGGTGAGTCCTTGATAGATGTTGTGCTTGCCGCGCCGGAGGAACTCGTGATACTTGGCGCGGCCCTCATCGGAGATCGCGCTTGCGATCCGAAAGATCAGGTCCGTGTCCCAGGTGGCGGCAAGGCCAATGGTCTGTGGAAACACGGTGGCCCGTCCGGCGCGCGCGACGCCATGCAGGCACTCATTCCACCAGTTGTAGGGCGCGATCCCCAGCCGTTCAATTCCGGGCGAATCGTTCTGGAGCTGCGAGATCTTCTCTTCGAGTGTCAGGCGCGAAAGCAGGTCATCCGCGCGTTTTTCCATGGGGGCATCGGGGTTCTTAAAAAGCGGCGACTGCTGGGAAAAACCGGGCCAGCACAGGAACAGCATTGTTCCGGCGATTCGATGGCATTTTCGCATTAGTTCAAGAGTACAACAATATATTGAAATGGCAACGTAGCCGTGTTAGTTTGATTCTGGTTGCAATTCTACGTAGTCGAGCGCCGCGGTCTCGCCGCCTTCCGGAAGGCCCTCGATTTGAATCTCATCCCCTGGCCGCAGTGCGATTCCGTGAATGACTCTGGCCGTCGAGGACGAGCTATCCACCTTCTCCGTTGGCAGGCGATCGTCCGCTATCCATTGATATACGACTTGGTCTTTGACGCGCACGCGGAACCGCGCCGCTCCGTTGTTCTGGTCGAAATACTGAACGTGGATCGTGAACCAACCGGCCGCGCCGGTATACCGAAAGCTGGCCGTGCACTTGGCCGCCGCGCACGTCACGGCCTTTGCGCCGGAAGCCGCTTCCCAGGGTGCAACGCCGGAGACCGTGTATCCCTCTAATCGCATTGACTCAGCTTCTACGCGCCCAGGATATTTGCCAACGCGGTCCTTTGCATCGGGAATGCGCGACTCGCGGAGGAACCAGTTAGTGACAGCATCGCGCCAGACGCGCGCCTGACCAGTTTGATATTCCAACTGAGCTAGCACTTCGTGATAGCGCTGGCCGTCCACGTGGTGTTCGAGCGTCTTCCACTCGCGCACATAGCCGGCGACAGCGGCGGCTCCTTCGTAGTGCGAGTCGTAAATGAA
>JBGPSX010000218.1:0-6787 GCA_041490325.1 Bryobacteraceae bacterium
CACGTCGGCATTGTGTTCGACAAGCATGCGCGCCTTGACGGCGTCGCCCGCCGCCCACAACAGAGCCGTGGCATCGAAAGCGTTCTTCGCGTTAACCAATGCGCCCTTATCGAGCAGCAGCTTCATGGCCTCTGGGCTACCGAAGGCCGCCGCATGCATGAGCGGAGTAGCGCCTCTACTATCCGCGTTCTCGACATCGGACTTGGGCATCGATTTGAGGAATGCCAAGTCGTCATTGCGGATGGCTTCGAATACTGCCGGAGATGCGTCACCAGCCAGCCCGCAAAGCGGGGCGAGAAAGACTGCGACGGCGAATATCCAGGTGGACTTCATGTCTACGGACTCCAGTTATGAGGCGACTGAAGGATAGCACGCCCGTCCGACCACCTGCGATCAACGCTGTTTCTTGCGTTCGTTGTCGGCGATCCGCGCCTCCACAATCTTTTTCACAAGAGCCGCCGGCAGAGGTTTGTCGACAGGAAAGCGGATGGCGCCTTTCGACGTTTGGAAGTTTTTGAGCTCATTCTTGAATGCCTCAATCACCGCCGGATTCATAGGATACAAGCCGCAATGGTTCGGAAACGCCGCGTAACCCAGCAGCGGTCCTTTATACCTAAACGTGGGCATTCCGTAGCTAATGGCTTCGGTGGCCTCGGGTGGCACGACGGATCGGATGGTGGCGCGGATCTTGATCAAGGTGCTGCGAGCGGGTTCAGGGACGCGCGCGAGATATTCGTCCACTGAGTTCGATGTGACGTGGTCAATCGCTCTCGTTTTTTTCATATGACTAGTGGCCTGTCGCAGCCGGAACATTGGTACCGCTCTTGAGGAACGCAGCTGGCAACCATTTCGATTCAACAGCTTGCTGGCAGCGTTCCTCGCCGGTATGGACACGCGCAGCGGGCGATTTGCTTCCTATGGCCGCGGCTCGGTAGCGTCCATCCCGGCCCACAGATTCATGGTATGCAATTCCTCGCGACCGCATCCTTTGAGATACAGGAACAATTGCATGCGATAGGCAGCGTAGTGGGTCAGCACCAGGCTGACGATCATGGAGCCCCGGCTGGCTTTGCGTCCGAACATTTCGACTTCGGCGCGCAGGTCGGCATCGGAACAGGCGCCCAGCAGCTCCGCGAATAGCGCAGGTTGTTTCGCGATCGCATCCTTTACCTCTTCCAGGTTCATGACTTTCGCCCGGGCCTCTTCGGTGTTCCAAATATGGCCCCACTCCTTCCTCTCGGCCGTGCCCCGGATGGCGCCGCGGAGATGGATTGGGCCCATTATGGTCATGTACTGCAGCAATTCGAGCAGGCTGCGCTGTTTGGGAGTGGGACGGTAGTCCAGCTTCGCGGGGTCGACCCTCGAAGCTAGGTGGAGCCAAAGTTTTATTTCGCCCCGAAGAGCAGAGATGAGTTCGTCCTTCGTTAGGACCATGGAACCTCCATTCAGAAATATTCCGCTATTTTTTCTTTCGAGCAAGACGCGCGAACTCGCGGAGCGCGTCCTTTCCGATCCAGCGCGCGGCGGGCGGCGGTGAATCCGCCAAGCGAGTGGCTACCGTGACGGCTGCCGCGTTGAGCGCGGCGTTGCGCCGGCCGATTCCACGCAGAGCCCAGTTCACCGCCTTCTTCACGAAATTTCGTTCGTCCGTGGCGGCGAGTTCGATGAGACGCAGGCCCTCGATAAACCGCTGGTCGGGGGCGCTCTTGCCGTGCCCGGCCAGGCAGGCGAGCAACGCAAAGGCCGCTCGCTTACCGAACTCGTCGCGCTTGTTGGCCCACTGCGCGACCTTGGCCCAGGCGTGCGGCGTGCGGTCGAACCAGTGGAAGCACAGCGTGTCGCAGATGCCCCAATTGTCGAAATCCCGGCGCCATCGGTCCATCTGCGCGGGCGTGACGCAGGCCGGGTCGTCGACGAACGAAGTCAGCATACGCGCTTCGTAGCATCCGGTTTCCCACAGTGCGGCGGCCAACTCGTGGTTGCGGCCGAGCCGCTTGCCCAACACTTGTATGTTGGCCACCGACACGTCCAACGCATTCTTTGCGTTGATGCCGAACCGCGCCAGGTTCTCGCGATCGCGTGCGGTGCTCTTCCGCTTGAGCCACGAGAGAGCCGTTTGGACCTCGTCCATTTCGAACTCCCTGACTTTAGTCTTCTTTGGCGGCACCGCTATGCCAAGGTTGCCAGGAATTCAGCAAGCCGGTTGTAGCCCATTTCCACACCCTGCTCCATTGGGGTTTTGAGGACCGCATCGCGGGCTTCCTTGGATTCGTAGCGCACGGTCTGCGTGAGTGTGGTCTTTCCGTCTTGTTCGATCAAAACGATTGTGCCCACGGCCTCACCCGGGTACCACGATTCGTCGAACTTCTCAGTGGAGACGAGACGCTCCGGCGGTACGATTTCGCGAAGGACGCCACGCATCCCCATCTGGGTTCCATCCGGACCACGCCAGACGTAGCGATACGCGCCGCCCACCTTCAGTTCAAGTTCGCAGACTGCCAGCGACCATCCGGGCGGCCCGAAGAACCATTGCCTGAGCAGTTCGGGCTTGGTCAAAGCGTCGAAGACAAGTCGGCGAGGCGCGTCGAAGACCCGCGTCATCCGGATCTCGCGGTCGGTGGGCGTGGTTACTTTCAATGTTCTGGCATTCAATGTTCTGGCATTCATTGTTGTAATCTGCTCGATCTATAACCTATCGGTTGCATAACCTTTCGGTATTGTACAAACATTGGGAATGGTCTGTCAAGCCTTCGCTAGACTGAAGAGCTATGGCTGCAGAGAGCGCGTCCCCGCACGCAATGGAACTCAGCGCCGCGGATCTTTCAGCTCCCGCGCTCTATCTCAATCGCGAGTTAAGCCATTTGCAGTTTCAGCGCCGGGTGCTGGAAGAGGCCTGCGATCCTCGCAATCCGCTGCTCGAGCGACTGAAGTTTCTCGCCATTCTCGGGTCGAACATGGATGAATTTTTTATGGTCCGCGTGGCCGGCCTGATGCAGCAGATCGAAAACGGAGTCCACGAACCGGGCCTGGATGGCCGTGACCCGGTTGAGACTCTGGAGGCGATCAGGACCGAAGTGGCCCAGCTCATGAGCGACGCTTACGAGGCTCTGCGTGAAGACTTAATGCCCGCGCTTGCGGCTGCTGACATTCCTGTGGTGGATTATCCGGCGCTGGATCCAGATCAATGCGAGTGGCTGGCCGCCGTCTTCCTGGAAAGAGTTTTTCCAGTGTTGACGCCGCTGGCTTTCGATCCTGGGCGTCCGTTTCCGCATATATCGAGCCTGAGCCTGAACGTGGCGGTAGTGGTGCGCGATCCCGGTGGCGCGGAACACTTCGCGCGCGTGAAGGTTCCCGATTCGCTGCCGAAGTTCCTGCCCGTGAATCGACATGTTGAAACCGGCAAGCGGGGATTCGGCTTCGTGCCGATCGAGCAGGTGGTTATAGCCAACCTGCAGCACCTCTTTCCCGGTCTTGAAACTGTCCAAGCGCACGTGTTCCACGTCACGCGCGATGCCGAAGTAGCAATCAAGGAACTCGAGACCGACGATCTGCTTGAGACCATAGAGGAAGCAGTGTGGCGGCGGCGTTTTCGCGCGGCCGTACGGCTACAAGTGGATGCCAGGATGCCGGCCTCGATGGTCGAAACGCTGGCGCAGAACCTGGGAGTAGAAGCGGAGAATATTTATCGAGTGGACGGCCTGATCGATCTGGGCCGCTTGAGCCATCTGGCGAACCTGGACCGCCCGGATCTCAAGGACAAACCTTTTCTGGCCGCAACGCCGCCTGGATTCGGCCCCAAGGAAGATGACATTTTTGGATTGATCCGGCAAGAGGATCAGTTGCTGCATCATCCTTATGAGTCGTTCCAGCCGGTAGTGGATTTTTTGCGAAAGGCCGCGAAGGATCCGGACGTTCTGGCTATTAAGATGACGTTGTATCGGCTGGGGCGCAATTCACCCATCGTGGAGGCTTTGCTGGAAGCGGTGGAGAACGGCAAGCAGGTGGCTGTCCTGGTAGAGCTGAAGGCTCGCTTCGACGAGGAGAGCAACATTGAGTGGGCGAGAGCGCTGGAGCATGAGGGCGTGCACGTCGTCTATGGGCTGTTGGGGCTCAAGGTACATTCCAAAGTTGCGCTGGTGGTTCGCAGGGAGGGCGAACTGATCCGGCGATATTGCCATTTGGCTACAGGTAACTACAACGTTGGGACGTCGCGGCTTTACACGGATCTCGGTTTGCTCACGGCCGACGATCAGGTGGGCTCGGATGTCACCGATCTTTTCAACTACCTAACCGGCTACTCGCACAAAAAGGGTTTTCGCAAGCTGCTGGTGGCTCCTTTGAATCTTCGACAGCGTTTGGAAGAACTGATCCAGCGGGAAATCAGTATCCAGCGTGAGGGGGGAAAAGGCCATCTGATTTTCAAAACCAATGCTCTGGAAGATGGTCCGATAATTCGGCTGCTTTACCAGGCATCGCAAGCGGGAGTGGCGGTGGATCTGATCGTGCGAGGCGCGTGCTGCCTTCGGCCGGGACTGGCGGGCGTGAGCGAGAACATTCGCGTCAGCAGCGTGGTGGGGCGGTTTCTCGAACACAGCCGGATTTATTATTTCGCCAATGGCGGGGCTGAGGAGTGTTACTTAGGCAGCGCAGATCTGATGCCTCGGAATCTAAACCGCCGTGTTGAGGTGCTGTTCCCCGTGGAGCGCGCTCAGTTGGTGCATCGGATCAAGCACGAGATCTTAAATGTTTACCTGCACGACCAGGCCAACACCAGGCGTATGAATAAGGACGGTACTTATTCGCGAAAGTCTCGCAATGGGACGTTGGATAGCCAGGCGGTGTTTTTGGAGCAACGGGCTGCTCGGCCGGCATAGGTGCGCGGGATATACTTGGGCGAGTTACATCGGCAGGAGGGATGCTATGAGATTGATTGCAGCGATTGTCGCGTGTGTGTTCGCCGCACACGCCGAAGACATGGGTGTGATCCGCAAGCTATCGGAGAACAAGTTAGCACCAATGGCAGGCCTACCGTCGTGCATCAGCATGGCGGTGGAAAGCGGGGACCCTTCCAAAGGCGCGTCGGTCATCGTTTTCAAGGGGACAGCCGGGTGCGTAATCCCTTGGCATTGGCACACACCGGCCGAACATGTCATGGTTGTGTCCGGCTCCGCGAAGGTGGAAATGAAGGGCGGCAGCAGTGCGACCCTCGGTGCGGGCGGCTACGCCATGATGCCGAGCAAGCACGTGCATCAGTTTAGGTGTAGTTCGGCCTGCTCGGCATTTGTTTATTCCGACGCGGCATTCGATATACATTATGTGGACGACAGCGGGAAGGAAATCCCGCCGGATGTCGCAACCGCGAAGAAAAAGTAGATCTCACTGCAATTGCGAAATCACTCGCAGCGCAGCGCGATCATTGGGTCCACGCGCATGGCTCGCCAGGCGGGGATGTAGCAGGCTAGCAGTCCGGCGAGGGCGGCTGTCACGGCGGCGGCGCCGAAGGTGACGGGATCGCGCGGGCTCACGCCGTAGAGCAGGCTTGCCAGTACGCGGGCTAGAGCCAACGCGAGCAATAATCCGATGGCCGTGCCGGCGAGCGAGAGGCGAGCGGCTTGCAGGATCACGAGCCGCAGCACATCCCGCCGCTGGGCGCCGAGCGCCATTCGCACGCCGAACTCGAAGGCTCGTTGGCCGACGGCGTAGGACATCACGCCGAACGTGCCTACGGCTGCCAGCGCCACGGCTACACCGGCGAACAGGGCCACTAGCAGCATCGTGAAGCGTGGACTTGCAACAGAAGCGTTCGCGACTTGTTCCAGGGTGCGGATGTCCGCGATGGGAAGGTCGGGATCGACGGACTGCACTTCGCGGCGCAACAGATCCACCATGGCGCGAGGGTCCGTTTGCGCGCGGATGACCAGGAATACCTCGCTGAAGGGCACTTGATACTGCGGCCACCAAAAGGCCGGCTCGGCGGCCAGCGACATGGGTGTATCTTTGACGTCGCCGACGATTCCAACGACCGTGCGAAAATCGCTTTCTTTCGGTGCATCGCTGCCTGTGACGCGCTTGCCTACCGGATCTTCATTGGGCCAGTAGCGCGAGGCCGTAGCTTGATTGATGATGAGGACGGGACGCGAATCGAGTTTATCGCCAGCATCGAAAAATCGGCCTCGCAGAAGCGGCACGCCCATAGCTCGGAAGTAGTCCGGCGAAGCGGTGTGATAGCGCATGTGCGGCTGATTATTGGGGTCGACGGATTTTCCCTCGATCCGGAAGCTGGTGTTTTCGTCGTAGCCGGTCCATGGAATGTCGGTCCCGGCCCCGGCTGCCATTACTCCCGGCACGGCTTTCATCTTTTCCAATAGCCGCTGGTAGAAATCTGCGATCATCTGGCCGTTGCGGTAGTGGGGGCGCGGTAGAGAAAGCTCGGCGGTGAGAACATTCTCGGGACGAAAGCCTGGCTCGGACCTTTGTAGAACGAGGAAGCTTTTCAGCAGCAATCCGGCGCCGATGAGAAGCGCCGACGCCAGGGCTACTTCGGAAATGACCAATGCGCCGCGCAGTCGAAGCTGTCTTCGGCCGGTTGTCGCGCCGCGTCCGCCGTCGCGCAGGCTACGATTCAGATCGATCGTGGAAGCTTCCAGCGCGGGCGCGAGTCCAAACAAGAGACCTGTCGCGAGCGCAATCACCGATGTAAACGCGAACGCGACGCCGTCCACGCCAATGGCATGCGCGCGCGGAAGATTCGCAGGTGCAAGCAACAACACTGCGCACACGCCCGCGA
>JBGPSX010000219.1:0-6731 GCA_041490325.1 Bryobacteraceae bacterium
GCTGCAGCAAGCGAAACAACTCCGCGGGCGCTAACTCCAGGTACAGGCTGAAAATCGCAGACGATTCCATATCCAAAACATAACTCTCATCGAATGTCTTGGTTACACCACCGCTCGCAAAACTAAGTGGCATTGCGCACTCTTGCGTGCCGCGTTCACATTCATGTGAACGCCCGGACCATCAAGAACTCCCGATCAATACTCCAGTCAAAAACACCAACACTCCCCCCAATCCAACTTGCAGAACCGCCGAAACAACCGACGTTTCCATATACCGGTGCCGGATCCACGAAATGATCCCCAGCTCAACCACAACCACCACCACCGCGGCGATCATCGCCACGCGAAAATCAGGAATCAAAAACGGCAGTGTATGCCCAATCCCGCCCAGCGTAGTCATCAGGCCGCAAATGAAGCCGCGTGCCCAGGGATGCCCGCGCCCAGTCAGGCTGCCGTCGTCAGAAAGCGCTTCCGCAAATCCCATGCTGATTCCCGCTCCGATAGATGCCGCCAGGCCCACCACAAATGCGTCCCAACTGCTGCGCGTCGCAAACGCCGCCGCGAACACCGGAGCCAGAGTCGACACCGATCCATCCATCAGGCCGGCCAGCCCAGGTTGAACCACTTGTAGAACGAACAGCCGCCGATTCGATTCGTCCTCCTCGCGCTTGACGTCCGGACGAAGCTTGTCCTTTTCGAGTTGCTCGGCGCGATCCTCGTGCGAGCGCTCTTCCTGCGCCAGATCGTCCAACAACTGACGGACCCCCGCATCCTGCGCGCGCCCGGCCGCTTTTTCGTAGAACCGCCGGCTCTCAACTTCCATCGCGCTAGCCTGGTCGCGCACCGTTTCCAGTCCCATTGGTTGCATCAACCACACCGGCTTGCGATAAACGAAGCCCCTGACATCCTGGCGTCGAATCAACGGAATATGCTCGCCGAACTTCTGTCGAAACAGCTCGATCAGCCGCCGCCGATGCCCGGATTCCTCTTCGCGCATCCCCGCAAAAACCGCCGCCGACGCCGGGAAATTCTCTCGTAGTCCCTCAGCATACTCCGCATACACACGCTCATCTTCCTCTTCCAGCGAAATAGCCAGCGCCAGAATTTCGCGCTCCGACAAACTATCAAAGCTCCTCATGCCTTTAACCTTAGAAAAAACCACACCAATCCAACCACCAGCAAGACTGACGCTGCAACCGGCGCCACGCGCCGCATCCACGAAAATCGCGCAATTCGCCAAGCAACAAGTGCAAACACCCCAATCAACAACAATTCCGCAAACCCAACTCCCGCCAAAAACGCAACCGCATGATACCCGCTCTCAACCAGAAACAAAGAAAAGTAAGCGCCATGAAACAATCCCAAAACACCCACCACCAACCACCGCCGCTTAGAATCCGGCAGCAGGACAATCTCAAACGCCAGATACGCGATGGTCAGCGCCGCGGCAGCCTCGATAAATCTTGGTGACAACGGAAACGGAATTCGCGGCACAATCGCACACGCGACGATCTCCGCTACCAAGAACGAAACCGTAAGCTCCATCAGCTCCCGAGCGTTCCTCGCCGCCAGCGCCAGGCTCACCAAAAAAAGCAGCGGCGCCAATCCCCCGGCCGCCCGCATGAAGCCGGCGCTCGATTCCCGCACGGCCGTCTCGAACGAAGTCGGCGGCCGAAACCGAATCTCCGCGGTAGTAAACGTAAGGTCGAACACGGCTTGATCCGTCTTGTCGCCGCGATAGGCTCGCAACAGGTGCACGTGATTTGGAACCGTCACCGCGGCATAGGTGCACTCGATCTCCAGCGTGTCTATCGGAGCAGGGAATTGATAATCCGCCACGCACACATAAGTACCTTGCTGATCCCTACATGCTTGCCCCGTCGCCCGCGCCCACACTCCTCCGCTCTTAAAGCGAATATGTTCCAGGAGCGTGTGCTCGGGCTCGCGCACATGCGCGGCCTCGTACACTGGTATGCGCAATTCGTAGTGCGCCCGGTCGCCCTCCACTTTGAGTTCGCCGGTGCTCATGCTGACCATGTGCGCCGCCAGCGGCACGCAGCACGCCAACCACCACAGCCGCTTCATGCCTCAGACCGGTGGGGAGCCAATTCGTGTTTACGCCCACGTTGCAGGTGCACAAAAATCACGCGCAGACTAGCAATCACTGGAACCGAGAAGAACATCCCGAACACACCCGCGATCTGCTCGCCCGCCAGCACGCCGAACAGCACCAGCATCGGATTCAGTTTTACGCCTTTGCCCATTAGATAAGGCGCCAGCACATAATCCTGAAACATCCTCAACAGGACCCAGAAGATGATGTACAACACCAGGTGATCGTATCCACTGAGACCTGTCACTACAAAAGTAAGCACCAGCGCCGAAGCCGGTCCCACCACGGGGAGAAATTCTCCCAACGCAGCCACCACCGCCAGCAGCACCGCGTAAGGCGCTCCGCTGAATGCGAGAAACAAACCGCTCGCAATGAAGCTCGCTCCCGCCAGCAGAACCAGCGCGCGAATGTATTCGCCCAGCAGCCGATTGATGTCTTCGAGAATTTCTTCGATCACCTGCCGCTGTTTCCCTCTTACCAGGCTCTCCACCACGTGTTGGCGCATCTCGTGCCCGTCCTTCAGAAAGAAGAACGCGAGAATCGGAATCAGCACCACATACACGAGATACCTCGCGCCCGACACCAGTTGGCCGCCCAGGCTCTTGACGTAAGGCAGGACATTCTTGCCGCCGCTGTCCAGCTCCGATTGCAACGCCTGATCGAATCGCGCGCGTATCGGCTCCAGCCAGGCCGGAAGCGGGACTTGCTGTACCCACTGCCGATTCTTGAGTAGGTCCGGCAGCCGTGTTGCAAGATTGTTAGCCTCTTCGCCTAGGCGCGACCCAACCGTAACTCCCAGCGCGATGATGGCGCCCACCAGCGCCAGGTAGACGATCGCGAGCGCAAGCCGCGGTGAGATTTGGCGCGGCGTAAAACGCTCCAACAGCCCCACCAGCGGCATCAGCAAGTACGCGAACAGCAGCGCGGTCATGAACACCACCAGCGTTTCCCGGGCGAGGTACGCAGTGGCGATTACCAACGCGATCAGAAAGATCGTCCACGCCGCCCGCCCCGCGTGAGCATCGATACCCAGCATGGACTCAAGCATATCGAATGTGGCGCACGCACTCCTGCGTGCCGCGTTCACACTCGTGTGAACGTCTTCTAGACAATCCGCTATCCTGTCTACAATGCGAGTACTTCTCATCGGCGGAACCGGCTTCATCGGCTCCCGCGTAGTTCGCACTCTGAGCGACCAAGGCCACCAGGTCGCCGTGTTTCATCGTGGCCAATCCACGTCGCTCTTACCCGCGGACGTCCAACACATTCTGGGCGAGCGCGCCAACCTCCCGAATCACGCGCCCGAGTTCCGGCGATTTTCTCCCGGCGTCGTGATCGACGCCATCCTGTCGAGCGAGCGTCAGGCCAATACCACCATGCAGGTCTTTCGCGGCATCACCGCCCGCATCGTCGCGCTCAGTAGCGGTGATGTATACCGAGCCGCTGGAATCCTCCACGGTTTCGACGACGGACCCCTGCAGCCTGTTCCACTCACCGAAGAATCGGAACTACGCAGGCAGAAACAGCCCTATCGCAAAGAGGTCATGGAAGTGGTTCGCAAAGCGTTTCCATGGGTGGACGAGGAATACGACAAGATCCCGGTCGAGCGCGTGATCATGAGCGATCCCGGCCTTCCGGGCACCGTGTTGCGCCTACCCATGACCTATGGCCCCGGCGATCCGCTGCACCGGCTTTACCCCTACCTCAAGCGCATGGACGATGGACGCCAGGCGATTCTCATCCAGGAGGATGCCTCTCGCTGGCAAGGCCCGCGCGGTTACGTCCAAAACGTCGCCGCCGGAATCGCGCTAGCCGCGACGTCGCCCCGTGCATCCGGACGCATTTACAATATCGCCGAGCCGCAATTCTTTTCCGAGCAGGAATGGGCGCAGCACATCGGCCGGGTTTTCGGATGGCGCGGCTCGGTCCTCCCGGCGCCGTGGGATCTAACGCCGGCGCACCTTCGTGTCCCCTACAACTCCGCGCAACACTGGACCATGAGCAGTGACCGTATTCGTCAGGAGCTCGGGTACCAGGAGCCCGTTCCTCTCGACGATGCGCTAGCTCAAACCATCACCTGGGAACTCGACCATCCTCCCGCTCAAGTGGACCCCAAGCAGTTCGACTATGCCGCCGAGGATGCGGCGCTCGTGACCCTGGAATTGACGTAATCGCTCGACCGTTCTCATTCAACGAACCTCGACAATTCGGTCTCCGGCCTCGATACCCGCCACGATCGTCGGCCATAGGCGTTCGATTGCGGCCAGCAGCGCTTCTGTGCGGCAATTCCCTAAACGAATCCAGATGAGGCGAGCTTTCATCGAAGGAAGGTTCGCTAAGTAGAGGAAGTCCTCGTCTTTGCTAATGACAATGCAATCGTTCCGGCTGGCGTGATCCCAAATCTCGGCGTCGGACGCTTCGCTCAGATCAACATCGAGTACATGCTGACAGTCCACGCCACGGGAAGCGAGAAAACGGGCTAGGGCTGCGGGTAGCTGGTTATCGACCAGAAACTTCACGATGCTTGGAGAACAGTGTGGTCGGTCTGATGAGCAGCGTACTCAATCGCCGCATAGATGTCCTCACGTTCGAGAAACGCGTAGTCCGACAGAATCTCGTCGAAGCTTGCGCCCTTGGCCAAGAGTTCGAGAACGTCGGTTACACGGATGCGTTGACCGCGAATGCAAGGACGGCCTCCGCACTTTCCTGGGTCGATCGTGATTCTCTTAAGTCTATCGGCGCTCATGTTGAAGCCCTGACTATTCTAAAGATACGCTCTATGCGATTCCCTGGCAAGTCGGTAGCATATTGCCTGCACTTTGCGTATTATGATTTCTGTCGGATTCACAGCACCATTCGCGTGAAGCCTGCGATGGAGGCCAAGATAACGGGCCACGTATGGGATCTTCCGAAATTGATCGCCTAGGGCAACAACATGACAACTACGGAAAGTCCGTCCTTGCATCTGCAACCGAGAACCTTTGTCAAACCAGTGGGCCGTACGTCACCACAAGTTACGGCGCTAGCTCCGCTCATATTGACGGGACTGTTGGTTCGACCGTCGCGGTGGAAATTGAATCCAGAACTGGAAAACAAGTACGAGGAGCGATCCTCGATTTAATTCTCCACGCTTATCCTAAGAAACTCCTGATCCTCATTCCCAAGTACATTGGTAAACACCAAGTCCAGGAGTGCGAGTTCATTCTGAAGCGTTTTGTTGATCCTCAAAAGTTTCGCGTTGTGCTCTTAGAGGGAACCGGAGACAATCCCTGCCTCGAAACCGATGCGCGTAGGGTTCGGACTGCATTACTGGAGCTGGAGTGAAACCCATAGAGGTTTGTTTTTTCCGCGCACCTTTCAGGCGTTACCGCCGGTAGTGTGACGCACCTCCGTATAATTGGTCCAAGTGACGGCCGCCTCCATTCTCGCCCACATCGCCCGCCTTCCCCACGCTCGCGCCACCTTCAAACAACTCGTCCGGGAATTCTCCGCAAAAGGCGTAACGCGCGCTGAAGTTGACGCCGCCCTCGATCACTTGACCGAACGCGGCGAACTCGTCGAGATCCGCTCCGGTCACTTCGTCGCCACCCAGTTCAGCCGCGATTATGCCGTCGGCCGGCTCAACATGCATCGCGATGGCTACGGATTCCTGATTTCCGATCACCCCATCGAAGGCATCCGCGGCGACGTCTACATCCCGCGCGATTCCGCGCAAACCGCCATGCATGGCGACCGAATTGTCGTCCACGTCGCCCGCGTTGAGAACGATGGCCGGGCTGACGGAGAAATCGTCAAGATCCTGCGCCGCGCTCACCAGACCGTGGTTGGCGAATTTCGCATCGGCCGCCACGGAGCTCATGTCGTTCCCTACGATGACCGGATCCGTCAGTGGATCGATGTCCCCGAGGGTATGGAAGTGCCGGCCGTAACCGACAACCTTGATCGCGTGGGCGTCGCGCCAGTAAAGGTCACCAGCCCCGAAGATCTCGAAGGCATGATCGTCAACGTCGAGATCCTCGAATTTCCAGAAAATGGCGGGCGAGCGACCGGTCGTGTCATCGAGATCCTCGGTCATCCCGACGATTTCGGCGTGGATGTTGAAATCATCATTCGAAAGCACCATATCCCGCACCACTTCCCGCCTCAGGTTGTCGAGCAGGCGCAGGGCTTCTCAAACATCATCCGCCTCGACGAGCTGGCCGGCCGCCAGGATTTTCGCGATCTCGATATCGTCACCATCGATGGCGAGACCGCGCGCGACTTCGACGACGCCGTCTGGGTCGATCGTCTTTCGAACGGCAACTACGCTCTCCAGGTCCACATCGCCGATGTGAGCCACTACGTCGCGCCCGGCTCTCCCATCGATGAAGAGGCCTACTTGCGCGGTACCAGCGTTTATTTTCCAGACCGCGCTGTGCCGATGCTCCCGCTCGAGCTGTCTACCGAGATCTGCTCACTCAAGCCCGGCGTCGATCGCCTCGTGCTCTCCGTCCTGCTCGAGATCGATCATCGCGGTGAAGTTGTCGGCCAGCAGTTCGGTCGTGGCGTGATTCGCAGCGTGGAACGCATGACCTACACCGACGTTCACGCGCTGCTCGAAGGCGACGCTGCTTTGCGA
>JBGPSX010000220.1:0-6679 GCA_041490325.1 Bryobacteraceae bacterium
AATCGGGAATTGAGTGTACTGTCCCTAATTTCGGGAATTCGAGGGTTTCGACCTGCGGTGGTAGTGCGCCGGGGGCATCGTCCACCAGGAGGGTTACTCGCCAAGTCTCGCCAAGTTGCAGGCCGTTTAGCTTGGCGGCCGGGAGAACCAGGCGGTTCAGGATCCACGCATCCGGCCCATCGAGATAACGTTGATAATTCTCGAGGACTTGGGGCAGCGCGAGCGCGGCTGGGGGGTACAATCCGGCGTAGTCGATCAGATTGGCTAGCAGCGCACGCAGCGGCGTCATTTTGCGGCCATCAAGGTCGCATAGCGCGGATCGTTCCGCAATTTGGCTAGCGCGGGCTCCCGGAGGACTTCCTCTACGGGTTGTCCGGAGCGCAGCGCAACCTGCAGCGCTTCCAAGGCACGATCCCGGTCGCCTCCCAGCTCGTAGATCACGGCGGCTTCCCACGCTACCTTTCGATTTCCAGGAGCAAGCTGGCTGGCCTTCTTTATGTTCGCGACCGATTCTTTCTTGTTGCCGAGCTTGGCCTGGTAGAGCGCCATGACGCTCAGCACTTCCGCATCGTTCGAATTCACGGCCAGGCGCTCCTGCCCCAGTTCCACTGCGCGCCGGTAAGCTCTCGCGGCGTCGCTCTTTTTTTGCGGGACGCAGGCATAGACGTCGCCCAGGTTGCCCCAGACCTGTTCATTCTTTGGCGACAGCTCGGCCGCCTTTTCCATGAGCGGAACCGCTTCGGCGCAGCGGTCCAGAAAAAAATAAACCGTGCCCAGACTAGAATACGCGGAGGCGGTCGGTCTCAGTGTCAGTGATTTCTGAAACTTGGTCGCGGCATCTTCGAGCTGGCCGTTCATCCAGAATGCGGAACCGAGATTAGTGTAGCCAGAACTATGATCGGGGGCCAGTTCAGTGATCTTGCGGAACAGCGGGATAGCTTCCTGGTAGCGGCCCTGCCGGAAGTAAAACCGTCCGGCATCGTTGAAACTGGTCCAATCACCCGGCCGCAGCTCCGTGGCCTTCTTGAAGTTGGATTCCGCTTCAGCCAGCCTGCCGGTTGTTTCGTAAACTGCGCCGAGCTCGCCGTAGGCCGCGGCGTTAGAGGGCTCGAGTGCGATGGCTTTGTTTAACTCGGCGATCGCTTCTTCATGGTGGCCGGTACCTGCCTTGATAATTCCGAACGTGAGGTGCACGGGCGCCAACTGCTGGTTGAGAGCGAGCGCGCGCTGGCAGCTTGTTTCCGCGGGTTGCACCCATTGCGTGTCGTGGGTATCGCGATACTTTTTCCAGTACGCTTCGCCGAGTCCGGCGTAGGCCAACGTGTACTTGGGATCCAGTGCGACGGCTTTCTGGAACATCTGGATCGCGAGATCGAGATCGCCCTTGCTCGAATTACGGCGCTGCAAATGCCCGTGCGCTTGCAGGTAGAGATCGTAGGCCGCGGATGCTTCGGTTTCGCGCGCCGCCAAGGCTTGCCGTTCGCGAGCGCCCAATTCCAACTGGAGCATCCCAGCCACTTCCTGAATCATGACTTCCTGCAGATCCGCGACTTCGCCAACCGGCCGATGGATCTCGCGCGATCGCAACTGGCGCTGGGTGGCGGCATCCACTACATTGGCGGTCAGCCGGACCTGGCTCGCGTCGCGCTGGATGCTGCCTGTGATCACGAGATTCACGCCCAGCGCGCGCTGTGCGTCCTTGGCGCTGGCCAGTCCTTCGCGTCGAACTTCAGTGGCGGGCACCACCCAAAGCGAGCCGCGAAACTGTGACAGCTCTGTGAGTTCGCTGGTCAGCGCCTCCATGATTCCATCGCAGAACGCCTCGTTCTCGTGCACGCCGCCCACATTTCGGAAGGGCAGCACCGCGATCTTCTTTTCCGCCGGCACGGGCGCTAACCAGCGCGGAGACATTTTCCAGAGCACGGGAGCGAGCAAGAGTAGCAAACACACGGCCACGCCCGCGATCACGGCTTTGGGACGGTCCTGCTTCCGCCCGGGCTCGCGTCCGCCGGCAATTTCACGCGGCGGAACTCCACTTTCGAGTTTTTGGGTGACGTCTTTCAGGTCGTTGACGACGTCCTCAATGCGCGCATAACGGAGCGGCGGATCCTTGGCTAGCGATGTTCGCAGCACATGCTCCAACGCAGGCGGCAGATCACTGCGAATTTCGCCGGCCGCGGGCGAAGGCGTGTGGATGATCTCGTACATCAGTCCGACTTCGGACGAGGCCTGGAAGGGAAGCGCTCCGGTCAGCATCTGATACAGCACGATGCCGAAGGAAAAAATGTCGGAGCGCTGATCCACTTCTTTGCCCCTGGCCTGTTCGGGCGACATGTAGGCGACGGTGCCGAGCACCGCGCCGGCCCGGGTGATAAATGCCGGCGCAACAGTGGAAGCCGAAGTGGTTTGATCGAAAACAGCCTGCTCGATGAGGGCCAGGCCGAAGTCGAGAAGTTTGACCAGGCCCGACTGCGTCACCATGATGTTGGCCGGCTTGATGTCGCGGTGAACGATGCCGGCCGAGTGCGCGGCTGCCAGGCCGGTGGCAATTTGCGAAGCGTAGTTCAGCGCCAGGGCGAGGTCCAAGCCGGTGGGCGGGATCAACTCACTCAGTGTCGAACCACGCACGTACTCCATCGCGATGTAGTCGACGCCATCGACGGTTTCGATATCGTAAATCGTAATGATGTTGGGATGGTTGAGCGCCGATGCGGCTTTGGCCTCGCGCACGAAGCGTTCTCGACGAGTTGGATCCGCGGTGTGCTCAGAAGGCAGGATCTTGAGGGCCACTAATCGATCAAGCCGCAAATCCCGGGCGCAGTAGACCACGCCCATGCCGCCTTCGGCGAGCTTCTCTACAACTTCGTAATGCGAAATGGTCCGGCCAACCATGCCGTTTTGCCTGCGAGCAGAGCAGAATCGGGTTCCGCGCTGTTACGGGTCGACGATCACTTCAGGATCGTGAGGTTCGGAAGTGGAAGAGGTCGCACTCTGGTACGGGTACGCTTTGCATCCGGGATCACCTTTTTTGCGGCAACTGGCGTTAATGGTGCAAGTCCTGGCCAAGCCGGGACCGAACTCCTTTCCTTCCGCGCACGGACTGTCGCCCGTGAATTTTACGAACCACGGTTTGGCGGAGCCAGTATGGCGCATCCAGGTGATTTTGCGGCCGAACTTGGTGTGGTGATGCTCGTGTTTGGCGAGCACGCGACCGCCGTCGTCAATATGCAGTTGGGTGCTCTTCTGGGCGTAAGCGCTGCTCGTCGAAAACAGCAGCAACGCCGTCAGTCCTCCGAAGTAAGCCCGTCTCATCCAGTTCGCTCCTCCAGACTTGCGCACCGCGACCCTGTAAAACGCTGCAAGGTGATTTGTTGCGCTTACAGGCTCAGTATACAGTAGCGAGGCGGAAGGCCGGTAAAGGTCGAGTTGCTTAGGCGAGTCACAGGAAGGGCACCGCGTTGGTGTGACTTGAATCGGGACTCCCATCCCAGGTGCGGACAGTGGCACCCATTGGCTCCTGTGAAGTTTCTATGGCTTACTTCGGCCAGTGACTTGCAGGGTCGATCTCATGTCCAATGCCTGGCAAGACTTGCGCTACGCTGCTCGGATTCTCCTGAAATCACCGGGGTTTACTGCGGTCGTGGTCTTGTCGCTGGCGCTTGGAATCGGCGCCAACACGGCGATTTTCTCGCTGGTCAACGCATATCTCCTGCGGCCGATGCCAGTGGACGATCCGGACCGCGTGGTGGCAATTTACCAGACCGCGGCTCGTTGGGGCCAGGACATTCGCGGCATGTCCTATCCGGAACTGATCGACTATCGGAAGCAGGACACTGGGCTGGCCGACCTGATGGGATCAACTGGGATTCCACTCAGCATGCAGGAGGGTGCGACGCCCGAGTTGATTTGGGGTGAGATCGTGACCGGGAATTATTTTTCAGGGCTGGGAGTACGGCCCGTTCTCGGCCGCGGATTTTTGCCGGAGGAGGATCGCGCGCCCGGTGAAAAACCGGTTTGCGTCCTGAATTACAATTTCTGGACTCGCCGATTCCAGCACGATCCGAACGTGGTGGGTAAGAGCATCAAGATCAACGGTCACGCGTTCACCATCGTGGGCGTCGCGCCGCGTGGTTTTAGCGGGACGACACTCTTCAATTACATCGCGGATGTGTGGGCGCCGGTGATGATGCAACAGACCATTGCACCCGGCAGCAACTATCTGGAAGGCCGCGGAAACCGCTGGATCAGTTTGCGCGGCCGGTTGAAACCGGGCGTGCGCAGACAACAGGCCGAGGCAGCCTTGAACGTGGTGGCGCAGCAACTGGCGCGCGAGTATCCGCAGACCAATAGCGATCTGAGGGTTCACTTGATCCCCGGCGGCGCCAAAACGCAACCGTGGATGGTCGCGAATGGAATGCTGACGGCAACCACGGGAATCATGGTTGTGGTTGTGATTCTGGTTTTGCTCATTGCCTGCGCAAACGTTGCGAATCTGATGCTTTCCCGGGCTTCAAGCCGCGCTAAGGAGATGGCCGTTCGCGTGGCGATTGGTGCGACCCGGGTGCGGCTGGTGCGGCAGTTGCTGACTGAGAGCGTGCTGCTTTCCGTCGCCGCGGCCTTCCTGGGCGTCCTGTTTTCGCTCTGGTTCAACGATCAGATGAAGGGCTTTTATCCATCACTCGATTTTCAGACCGACGATCTGGCCTACAACATGCAATTCGATCCGCGGATTCTGGCATTCACTTTCGTCATCTCACTGGTGACGGCCATCGTATTCGGGCTCGCGCCGGCCCTGCGCGCGTCCAAGGTGGATCAAGTCTCCGCGATGAAAGGCGTAAGGCATGAAGTACGAGTAGGACGATTTCGCATCGGGCGCGGCAATATCCTGGTCATGCTGCAAGTGGCGCTGTCCTGCATCCTTCTGATTTTTGGCGGGCTGTTCCTGCGCAGCATGCAGTTTGCGAATCGCAGCGATACGGGATTCTATCGCACCGGGATCACGATGTTCTCCGTCGATCTCGATTTGCAGGGCTATGACAAGACGCATGGCGCAGTTTTCCAACAGAACATAGTCGATCGCATGCGCAGGATTCCGGGCGTTGAAGCAGCCAGCTTCGCGTTTCCGCTTCCGATGGATGCCAATAACTTCTCGGCCGCCGTCTTTCCCGAAGGATACGTACCACGCTCGGATCGCGAGATGAATGTAGTGTCATACACATTGGCCGGTCCATCCTATTTCACGACCATGGGAACGCAAATAGTAGCCGGCCGTGCGATCGATGAGCGCGACACTGCATCGTCGCATAAGGTGGCGGTGATCAACGAAGCCATGGCGCGCCGTTACTGGCAGACCACTGAACGCGCTATCGGCCGCCGGTTTGCGCCAGGCAAGGGAGAGCCGCCAGTTGAGGTGGTCGGGATCGCCAAGAATGGCAAATACACTTCCTACGGTGAAGGCGAGACATCCTACTTCTTTCTTGCACTCACGCAGGACTATCAGGGGAGGATGAGGGTGCTGGTGAGATCGCACGGGAGTGAGGAAGCACTGGCGCCAGCGATTCGGGAGCAGGTGAAGGCGCTGGATCCCGCGCTGCCCATCTTCGGTGTCCGGACCATGCCGCAGTTCTTGAACAGGGTGGTGGCGGTGTACGACATGGGCGCCTCGCTGGTGGGGACCTTCGCGTTTATGGCGGTCATACTGGCAGCGGTGGGCATTTATGGAGTGCTGCATTTTACCGTGGCTCGGCGAACGCGCGAGATCGGAATCCGGATGGCGTTGGGCGCGCCTCGTAGCCAGGTGCTGCGTCTGGTGTTACAACGATCGCTAACGTGGGTTGCGGCGGGGCTCGCGCTGGGCGTCGGCATTGCGCTCGCTGCCGGACGGCTCACCGGCACACTGCTGGCGGGCGTGAGCGGAACAGATCCGGCCACGTTTGCCGCGGTTGTTCTGCTCTTTGGGCTGATTGCTTCCATTGCTAGTCTCGTGCCGGCACGCCGCGCATCCCGCATCGATCCGGTGCGAGCGCTGAGATACGAGTAGCTGACTCGACCCGCGTACAGCACGGTATCCTGCGATAGAGGCCACCAACGCCCATAGAAGTTATCCCCGCGGCGCCGGCGCAAGAGCCGATCCTGGCTAATTTGCTAGAGCTGTACGCACATGATTTCAGCGAGTTCCACCACATAGAGCTGGGCGCCGATGGCAGGTTCGGCTACAGGCGCCTTCCGCTTTATTGGAGCGAGCCGGGCCGGCATCCGTTTCTTGTGAGGATGGATGGCAACCTAGCAGGGTTGGTTTTGGTAAAGCGAGGCTCGGAGATCTCCGGCAATGAGAACGTCTGGGATATGGCAGAGTTCTTTGTTGTTCGTGGGTACCGAAGGCGCGGAATTGGAACTGAAATAGCTCACGAAGTGTGGAGGCGGTTTCCGGGCTTGTGGGAAGTTCGCGTCATGAAGTCGAATGGCCCGGCGCGTCATTTTTGGGAGCGTGCCATCTCGGTATTTACAGGTGAGATGATCGATCCAATGAGCGTCGAAAAAGGTGGCGAGGACTGGCACGTATTCTCATTTGAATCCAAGCGCGTCGCGTAGCAACTCACCCGCCACGACTGTGCGCGCTGGGATACGAATGAGCCGCTAAGCCCTGCGGTTCACTTCAGCGGATTCGGCGGGTGCAGAT
>JBGPSX010000221.1:0-6668 GCA_041490325.1 Bryobacteraceae bacterium
GCGAATCGCTTCCGGAACAATGATCGCGTGCCGGAAGCTTCCGGGTTTCAAGAGAACTTTCGATGACGGCAGTCGATCGACTTCGATTGTGAGTTCCTGTTCAAGGCCGGCCGGAATTTCGCCTTCCAGAATGATCGGCTGGTCTCCCGGCGGAGAAACCATCAGTTTCACCGTCGGCCCGGCCCAGCCATCGGGATACCAGCCCTGTGAGCGCGCGGCTTTATCGATCCCGTAGCCGCAGGCGAGCGAGAGAGGCGCCTGAAGCTTCTTGGCCAGTAGAGCAGGCATCCGCCGCTCAATCGCCGCGCACCAGATTCGACAATAGTCGTGCAGCGCATACACAATGTATCCCGGCGGATAACGCAGGCCTGTGTGTTTGCGCAGCAGTTCCCGTATTTCTCGAATGCGAGGCGCCCCGCCGGCGAAGGATTTCGCTTCCGGATATTCGCGGATGGAACCAAGGTATTCGGGAATGTATTCGATTGGCCGCCGCCGTCCGATGCGAATCAGCAGATCCCAGTCCATGGTGTAGTGGAGATCTTCGTCCAGCCAGCCGATTTCGTCAAAGACCGACCGGCGGAAGTACACCGTCTGCTGCAGGATGTAGTCAGAAAGGTAGACCAGTTTCCAAAGATTGAAAGGCTCAGTGGAAGCAAATCGTCGCGTGACGATACCGTCCCGATCCAGACAGTAGCCCTCTCCATAAATCGCGCCAGCGTTGGGGTGATCCCGCAACGCCTGCACCGCGGTCTGCACGGCGCCGGCCAGAATGATGTCGTCAGAATTTAGCCACGACACAATCTCACCCCTCGCCATCTGAAATCCCTTATTGATCGCGTGCGATTGACCGCGGTCCTTCTCCGAAATCCAGGTCAAGCGACTGGCGTAATCCCTCACAATCGCGGCAGTCTCGTCGGTAGACCCGCCGTCCATAATGATGTATTCGAGGCGAGGATAATTCTGCGCCAGAACGCTCTCGATGGTGGCGCGAATGAAGGGCCCTTGATTGTAGGAAGGGGTAATAATCGAGACCAGTGGATCCGGCGGCATATGTACTGGGGTCGGCGCCAGCGCGTCGTTGAACTGCGCTCCCAACCATGCTTCAATAATAGTTACACACCTTCCCGCAAGTACTGGAGGAAAACCCGAGTTGAATCAAGCAATGCTCGCCCTCGAGGACGGGACAATCTTCGAGGGCCGGAGTTTTGGTGCGCCAAAAGACAGCCTCGGTGAGGTAGTTTTCAATACCGCCATCACCGGCTATCAGGAAATTTTCACGGACCCCTCCTATTCGGGCCAGATTGTCGTTCTGACAAATCCGCAAATTGGCAACTACGGCGCGAATGACGACGACCTGGAATCCGCTCGCCCCTATATCGAAGGCCTGATCGTGCGCGAGCTTTCCTCCATCGCAAGCAACTGGCGCTCGGAGGAAAAGGCCGAAAAGTTTCTAGCAGATAAAGGCATCCCGGTTGCGGCCGAAATCGATACGCGAGCGCTAGTACGCCATTTACGAACCCGCGGCGTGATGCGAGGAATTCTTGCCGCGCAAGGCGGCGACCCCAAACTGCTGGTTGAACGCGCGCGCAATTCTCCGTCGATGGCTGGACTGGATCTGGCTACACGGGTCTCGACACAATCCAGCTACGCCTGGAACCAGACTGTGCAGGCCTGCTCGCCATCCGAGCCTGTTGCCGCGCAAGCGGAACCGTGGTGCCACGTCGTCGCATACGATTACGGCATTAAGCGCAACATCCTGCGGCGGCTGGTGCACGTGGGCGCCCGCGTCACAGTTGTTCCCGCGCAGACCACCGCTGAAGACGTGATCGCGTTGAAGCCCGACGGTATTTTTCTTTCGAATGGTCCGGGCGACCCCGAGCCGCTCCAGCATCAAGCCCAGCAGGTGCGCAAACTGATCGGCAAGACACCCATCTTCGGAATTTGCCTCGGCCATCAGATCCTGGGGCTGGCGCTGGGCGGCAAGACCTACAAGCTCAAGTTCGGACATCGTGGCGCCAATCATCCGGTCTTGAATCAAGTGACGCAAAAAGTAGAAATCACGTCCCACAATCATGGTTTCGCGGTCGACCCGGACTCGCTGAACCAGAGCGAAGTCGAGCTGACGCACATCAACCTGAACGACCAAACGCTCGAAGGCTTCCGCCACCGCAGCGAGCCGGTATTTTGCGTCCAGTATCATCCGGAGGCGGCTCCGGGACCGCACGACTCGCACTATTTGTTCGACGACTTCATGAAACTCATCAAGGACTCCGGCCGCAGATGATCCGTGTTCGTCTGTGTTCATCGGTGCGTGAATCCTGATGCCTCGGCGTAACGACATCCATCGCGTGCTGATCATCGGATCCGGACCGATCGTTATCGGCCAAGCCTGCGAGTTCGATTACTCCGGTGCGCAGGCCTGCAAGGCGCTCAAAGCCGACGGCTACGAAGTAGTCCTCATCAATTCGAACCCCGCCACGATCATGACCGATCCGAATCTGGCCGACCACACTTACATCGAACCGCTCAGCGTTGAGTTCGCTGAAGAAGTCATTCGCATACAGCGTCCGGATGCGTTGCTATCCACCGTCGGAGGCCAAACCGCACTCAACCTTTCGGTTGCTCTCGCCGAGGCCGGCGTACTGGATCGCTACGGCGTCGAACTGATCGGCGCCAAAGTGGAGTCGATCAAGAAGGCCGAAGACCGGCTGCTGTTCAAAGATGCGATGCGCAAGATCGGTCTGGACACGCCGCAGTCGCAATTAGTGAATAACGTCGATGATGGCGTGGCCTTCGCCAATCGAATTGGCTACCCGGTGATTCTTCGTCCCAGCTTCACCATGGGCGGTTCCGGCGGTGGCATTGCCTATAATCGCGAAGAATTGCACGAAATTCTGGAGCGTGGGCTCGATCTCTCGCCGGTACACGAGGTCCTGATCGAGGAGAGCGTTCTGGGCTGGAAGGAATTCGAGCTGGAGGTGATGCGCGATCTGGCGGATAACGCGATCATCGTATGCTCCATCGAGAATTTCGATCCAATGGGCGTCCACACCGGCGATTCCATCACCGTCGCACCGGCGCAAACGCTGACCGATCGCGAATACCAGATGATGCGCGATGCCTCCCTGCGCTGCTTGCGCGAGATCGGCGTGGACACCGGCGGTTCCAACGTTCAGTTCGCGATCAATCCCCAGGACGGGCGAATGGTGATCGTGGAGATGAACCCGCGCGTGTCACGTAGCTCGGCGCTCGCTTCCAAAGCCACCGGATTCCCCATCGCCAAGATCGCGGCCAAACTTGCGGTCGGCTATCGGCTGGACGAAATCAAGAACGACATCACGAAAGTCACGCCGGCCTGCTTTGAACCGACTCTCGATTACGTAGTGGTCAAGATCCCGCGCTGGCAGTTCGAGAAATTTCCCGGCGCCGAGCCGGTGCTAGGGACTCAAATGAAGTCGGTGGGTGAAGTGATGGCCATCGGCCGGACGTTCAAGCAAGCGCTGGCCAAGGGCATCCGCAGCCTCGAAACAGGCAAGCCCGCGGCCGCCGAAAAGTTCGATCCGGACCTGATTCCGAAGCGTCTCATCACTCCGAATCCGGAGCGTTTGGGCTATGTGCGCTTTGCGTTTGAACAAGGCTGGACGCTTGAGCAGATCCACGAAATCACGGCCATCGATCCGTGGTTCCTAAGACAGATTCGAGAGATGGTGGATCTCGAACTGGAACTTGGCAAAGTGAGTCTCGACACCGTTTCCCGCGAACAGTTGCTCACGGCCAAGCGGGATGGCATTTCCGACACGCGCCTCGGCCTGCTGTGGAAAACAGGCTCGCGAGCCGTGCGGAAGAAACGCTGCGAGCTTGGAATAACCGCGGTGTTCAATCGCGTCGACACCTGCGCCGCCGAATTCGAGAGCTTCACACCGTATCTATATTCGAGCTACGAATCGGAAAACGAGGCGGCGCCTTCGGACCGCAAGAAGGTCATGATTCTCGGCAGCGGCCCCAATCGGATTGGGCAGGGAATTGAGTTCGACTACTGTTGCTGCCATGCTTCCTTCGCGCTGCAGGAATTTGGCTACGAATCGATCATGGTCAACTGCAATCCGGAGACCGTCTCCACCGATTACGACACCAGCGATCGGCTGTACTTCGAGCCGCTCACGCGCGAAGAAGTCCTGAACATCTACGACGTCGAAAAGCCGGACGGGGTCATTGTTCAGTTTGGCGGACAGACTCCCTTGAATCTTGCGTTGCCGTTGAAGGCCGCTGGCGTACCGATTATCGGCACCGATCCTGCCGACATCGATCTGGCCGAGGATCGCAAGCTGTTTGGCCGTCTGCTGGATGATCTGAAAATTCCATCCCCGCCCAACGGCAGTGCCACCAGCGCCGACGAAGCTTGCGCCATTGCGCGCCGTCTCGGATTCCCGGTGCTGGTGCGGCCTAGCTATGTGCTGGGTGGCCGCGCCATGGTGATCGCCTACGACGAGGAGATGGTGCGCCGCTACATGCGGGAAGCAGTGGTGTTTTCCCAAGACCGGCCGGTGCTGATCGATCGGTTTCTGGAATCCGCCACTGAAATAGACGTGGATGCGCTGGCCGACCAGGATGGTTCGGTCCTGATCGCTGGAATCATGGAGCACATCGAGGAAGCCGGCGTGCACTCCGGCGACAGCTCCTGTGTTCTTCCGCCGCAGGGTCTCTCGCGCGAGATATTGAACACAATTCAGGATTACACCGCTCGGCTGGCTCGCGCGCTGCATGTCATCGGCCTCATGAACGCTCAGTACGCGATCAAAGACGGCGAGGTCTTTGTGCTCGAGGTGAATCCGCGCGCATCCCGCACCGTCCCCTACGTCAGCAAAGCCACCGGCGTGCCGCTTCCCAAAATTGCGGTAGGTCTTATGCTCGGCAAGAAGCTGGCCGAGTTTCGCCACCTCACCGGCGATGTGGTTTCCGGCGTATTGCCGGTTTCACAATGCTTCGTCAAGTCACCGGTATTTCCATTTGCGAAATTCCCCGGAGTGGATCCCGCGCTCGGTCCCGAAATGCGATCCACGGGCGAAGTGATGGGCGTCGGCGAGAATTTCGGAGAGGCCTTCGGCAAGGCGCAATTAAGCGCCGGCACGCCGCTGCCCGACAGTGGAACCGTCTTCATCAGCGTGAATGATCACGACAAAGCCGCCGCCGTGGAGATCGCTGCAACTTTCGCCGATTATGGGTTTCAGTTGGCGGCGACGCGCGGAACGGCCGCCCTTCTGAAGGCGGCGGGGCTGGCCGTGAAAACCGTATTCAAGGTGAACGAAGGCCGTCCCAATGCAGTGGACCTCCTCAAAGCCGGATCTTTGAAGCTGGTGATCTACACTACCACCGGCAGCCACTCGTTCAGCGACGAACAGGCCATCCGGCGCACCGCGGTCGCGTATCGCGTGCCTTGTATCACCACCATCAGCGGCGCCAGGGCGTCGGCGCAAGCCGTAGTTTCGGCCAGACGGGATCCCATTCGAGTCTGGAGTCTGCAAGAGATCCACAAACTGGCAGCCAATGCCCGTTGATCATTTGAAACCGCTCCCTTTGGTCACGGCTCGGCTAGGGACTACAGCCGCTAACCGAGCCGTGACCAAAGGGAGCGGTCCATTAAGTGATGCAGTATACTAGTGTCCGAAATCTCCGCAGGAGGCCGTCATGCGCCAAAGTTTCCGGAAGATCCAAACCATAGCGGCCGCCCATCCCATTCGCACGCGGTTCGTTCTAACTGCAACTTTTGTGACGCTGCTGGCGGCCCCGGTCGTCTCGCAGCTCGGTCCAGGCACCGCCGAACGCTTCCGGCAGATGTCGCAGAAATACGAGCGCGAGGGCCTGGCCGACCCATTCAAAGGAATCACAACCGACGGCAAGGTTGATACCGGCGTCTTTAAGATTCAATCCACAGGCGTCTCAACTGAACCGGTGCGCAAAGCCACCGAATCGTTTCTCGCTAGCCTGACCCCTGAGCAGCGCGCCAAGACCGTGTTCGCCGTCGACGATCCGGAATGGCGCAAGTGGATGAACCAGCATTTTTATGTTCGTCAAGGCGTCAGCTTCAAGGAGATGAACGAATCACAGCGCGAGCATGCGTTCTCGTTGTTGCACGCTTCCCTCAGCGCAAAAGGCCTCAAACTCACGCGCGACATCATGCACCTGAATGAGACGCTGGCCGAGCTGACCAACGATCCTGAATTCCTAGGCGAATGGATGTACAACATCACCGTGATGGGCAAGCCTTCCGCCACCGATCCGTGGGGCTGGCAGCTCGATGGCCATCACGCCATCATCAACTACTTCGTGCTCGGCGATCAGGTTGTCATGACGCCGTTCTTCGCGGGTTCAGAGCCGGTTGTCGCCACATCCGGCAAGTACAAAGGCACCACAATTCTTCAGGACGAACAGAACCAGGGTTTTGCCATGCTGCAGGCGCTCACCGAACCGCAGCGTAAGCAAGCCGTTCTCGATTTTTCAAAAACTGGCAACAACAATCTGACCGAAGCTTTCAAGGACAACGTGGTTCTCGACTACGCGGGTACCCGCGTTTCCCAGTTTTCCCCCAAGCAGCGCAAGCAGCTGGTCGATCTGATTCATCTATACGTCGGCAACATGGACGACGGCCACGCCAAAGTGAAAATGGCGGA
>JBGPSX010000222.1:0-6646 GCA_041490325.1 Bryobacteraceae bacterium
AATCGAGGGTGAGATTCTAGACCGGGCGAGCGTGCAATCCTCCATCCGTAGACAACTTGGCCTGGAAACTGACCATCGGAAAGTTAAACCGGCCGAACAAGGGATTGCGGAAATGATGGTGGATCTCTATCGCTCCTTCTCGGAGCCGCTTACTGACGACATGTTGTTTGCCTGGCATCGGATGCTCGTCAAAGGCCGCAGGGACCTGAAAAACGTTGGCGCGTATCGCACCGATCGTGAGGCAATGCAAGTGGTTTCGGGTGCGATCTATTCGCCCAGAGTTCATTTCGAGGCGCCACCCGCATCCAAAGTGCCGAAGGAAATGGCGCGGTTTATGAAATGGTTCAACCGCACCGCTCCAACCGGCGCCGAACCTTTGCCAGCGCTAACCAGGGCGGGAGTCGCGCACATTTACTTCGAGTCCATTCATCCTTTCGAAGATGGTAATGGGCGCATCGGCCGCGCGATTTCTGAAAAAGCCCTGGCCCAATGTTTAGGTCAGCCGACGCTCACGGCCTTGGCTGCAACGATACTCAAGAGGCGAAAGTCCTACTACGAAGCGCTGGAAATTGCGAACAAAAAGAACGAGGTGACGCGCTGGCTCTCGTGGTTCGCCGGAATGGCGATCGAAGCTCAGAAGCGCACCGCGGCTCGCGTCGAGTTTCTGATCGATAAGACACGGCTGCTCGACCGGTTGCGCGGCCAGCTCAATAAACGTCAGGAGAAGGCGCTGCTTCGAATGCTGCGCGAAGGGCCGGAGGGATTCAAGGGCGGCTTGAGCGCCGGAAACTATTCAACTATTACCCGGGCATCGCCAGCGACCACCACACGCGATCTTGCGGACATGGTCGCGAAAGGAGCCTTGATTCGCGCCGGGGAACGCCGGCATGCCCGGTACTCCGTCGGGATTCCTTTGCGACCCATATCACCGGTGAGAATCGATGAACACGGCGACCTCACTTAATGCCGTCGTGCTTCTTCAGTTCTTTCGTTCCCGCAATCGCGCACGGTCTGCATCCGACATCCCAGAGTTTTGCCGGATATCCGCCCGCGACACCACCCTCCGCCGATACCGGCCGAAATATTCCTGAATATCGCCACCGTACTGGAAGCTGTACATGATGTCTTCAAACGCCGCGGTATGCGGCAGTCCCAGCGCATGCCCGGTCTCGTGCAAACAAGTCAGATAAACAATCGCATCCCGCAGCAATTTATCGTCGTTCGCCTGCAACGGCGCCGGCCGCACATAGACCTCCGCCCCTCGCCGCCCATCTACGACGATGGTCCGCGCCTCGCCGTACATCCCTTGCTCAGCCGAGGCCCACAACACGCGAATCCGCGCATGCTCGCGATCCTTTACGCGCTGGAACTCTAACGCCCGGTCCGACGCATTCTGCCATGCTTCGAGCGCCCACACCGCCAATTCCACATCGCCCGCGAGACAACCAGTCTCCGCCTTCGAACAAGGCTCAACCCAGAACGAATATTTTTCGGGAGCCGCAACCAGAACGCACGAGGTAACTAAGTAGAGAACCAGTGAACGGCGCGTCAGCGTCTCTCCGCCAATTTCTCTTCCGCCAGCATTTTGACTTGCGCTTCGAGCTGATCGATTCGGCGCGTCAGTTCGTCGATGAGTTGGCCTTCCGGATCGGGCAGGTTGCCATGCTCGAGATTGCCCCCGGCGTCGATGCGTGTCCTGGTCACGCGGCCCGGAACGCCCACGACAGTTGAGTTGTCCGGCACGGATCGAATCACTACCGATCCGGCGCCGACCTTGCTGTTATTTCCAACTCGGATATTGCCGAGAATCTTCGCGCCGGTCCCGATCACCACGTTGTTGCCGATGGTTGGATGACGCTTGCCCTTTTCCTTACCGGTTCCGCCCAACGTCACGCCCTGATAGAGGATCACGTCTTCGCCGATCTCGGTGGTTTCTCCGATCACCACACCCATCCCGTGATCGATGAAAAACCGCCGCCCGATTTCGGCGCCCGGATGAATCTCGATTCCGGTCAAAGCCCGATTCACCTGAGACAGCACCCTGGCCGCCAGCAGAAAGCCTTTGCGATGTAGCTTGTGACCGAGCCGATGGATCAGAATTGCATGGAAACCGGGGTAGCAGAAAAAGATCTCGGCGGCGCTCTTCGCAGCCGGGTCGCCGCGGAAGACGGTGTCGATTTGTTCCCGGATGGCTTGGAACATGCCTTTCCATCTGATTATCCCATCTGATGGAAGGATGCAAAATTTGGGAACGGCGACGACCTTATCCCGGGATCACGCTGGACAGCATCTTCTCAAAAGCAGCTTGATTCTGGCCGACCGTCTTGGCCGGGCCCGTGAATTTAAAGAAGATCGAACCTTGCGGGCCTTCGACGATCGCGGCCAGCATGCGATACCCGGGCTTGGCCGGACCCCCGGGCGCCATCGGTCCGCCCATTCCTGTATATGCGCCGGCCACGTCTACGGTGGTGACCTTCAGACCATGAATAGTCCGCGTTTCCCGCTTCGCGGCCGCGGTTGACAGCTTCCCACCGGCTTGCTGAAACTGCCCGATCCAGCGATCCATGTTCGCCTCCACGCTTCCGCCTTGCCCTTGGCCAAAGTAGTACACGGCGCATTCGCCAGGATCTGAATCGCCGGCCGCCGGCGAGGCAGCATATGTGGCCAGACGCATGGGACGCTGGGCAGAAGCCTTCCAGCTTGTGGGTGGCGTCCATTTCAGCCCGGCGCCCGAGTCCCCCAGCAGCGCGGCAACTGTTAATGCGATCCAAAAAACGCTTTTCCTCAGCATCAGAAGTAGTATGACACTCGACGCCGGGCCTCACAGCCGCGACCGCGAAACCAAACGCTTTCCCGCATCGGACGTCTACTCGCCATGCTGCTTCGAACATCAATATTTCTCGCTTTCGCCGCATCGGCATTCGCTCAATTTCGATTAACTCTGCCGCCCAGCGGAAATAATCAAAAAGCTTCGGTCACGCAATTCATCGGCCCGGTTCGCGTGTCGATCGACTATTCGAGCCCTGCGGTCCATGCACCCAACGGTCAGGACCGGCGCGGGCAGATCTGGGGCAAGCTGGTGCCCTACGGTCTCACCAACCTGGGCTTCGGTAACGGCAAGCCAGGACCGTGGCGCGGAGGCGCGAATGAGAACACCGTCTTCGCCGTCTCGAACGATGTCAATATCGAGGGCAAGAAACTCCCGGCCGGCCGCTATGGCCTGCACATGATTCCCGGGCCCGAGGAATGGACCATCATCTTCTCGAAGGACTCCGGCGCCTGGGGAAGCTTCTTCTACGAAGAAAGCCAGGATGCTCTGCGCGTAGTCGTGAAACCAAAAAAGCACGAATATCGCGAGTGGCTGACGTACGAGTTCACCGAGCGCAAGCCTACTTCCGCGACTGCTGAATTGCAGTGGGAGGAACTATCCGTGCCGTGGTCGATCAAGGCCGAGAACAACAACGAGATCTACATCACTCGCCTGCGGTCGGAATTGACGAACGCGGCGGGTTTCGATCATCGGGCCTATGGGGCCGCCGCGCAGTACACCGTCCAGTCGGGCGCCAACCTCGACCAGGGCCTGAAATGGGCGGAGGCGGGCGTAAGCATGCCAGGTATCGGGATTGCCGATTTCAACTCGCTCAGCACCAAGGCCCTGGTGCTCTCCAAGATGGGGAAGGACGCCGAGGCTAAGGCCATCATGGAGACCGCGCTGAAACTTCCGGGAACCACTTCGCTCGAAATCCACCAGTACGGCCGTACGCTGCTCACGGCTAAGAAAAACGCCGAAGCGCTGGAAGTCTTCAAGTTCAATGCCCAACGCAACGGTGAAGCATGGCCGACCAACGTCGGCCTGGCGCGCGGTTATGCCGCCGTCGGCGACAACGCCAAAGCGCTCGAGTACGCCAAGAAGGCCGCCGTGCAGGCGCCGGATGATTTGAATCGCAAGAACCTGGAAGGCATGGTCAAGACGCTTTCCGAAGGTCAGTCGCTGAACCAGTAACTCGTGGCGCACGCACCCTTGCGTGCCGTGTTCGCACTCATGCGAACACTTGCAGTGGTTCAGAATACAGGCGTTCACACGAATGTGAACGCGGCACGCAGAAGTGCGTACGCTACAAACTGCGCCACAGCGTATCATTAGATGCATGAGGCCCAGTAGATGCATGAGGCTCAGTTTGTTCGTGCTCGCGGTGTGTCTCACCGCGTGCTCGTCTTCGTCCTCGCCGAAACAGGCCAATCCGGCGGCGAGTTCCGCTCCGGCGGCTTCGAAGAACACAAATCCAATCGCCAAGTACATCGAGCTGGTCGGATTTCGCGTCACAGAAAAAGGCGCCGGACATCTCGTGATTCAGTTTGCCGTCGTCAATCACTCGGAGGCCGACATCGGCGACGTGAAGATGACTGTGAGCCTGGCTACTACCAAGGCCAAGCCGGGCGATGCGCCGCTAGTGACCTTCGATACAAAAGTCCCTTCCCTGGGTCCTTCTGAATTGAAGAATCTGACCGCCGAAGTCCCCACCAAGCTGCGCGTGTATGAGCTGCCCGACTGGCAGTTCTTGAAAGCGGACTTCGAGATCACCGAACCGCGCTAGACGCGGTGTGCAATATTAAAGTTGTTCCCACTTGTCCCAGTCATTGTGGCGGAACGAATCCAAGCGAGTCTCCGGCCAATCCAAAATTCACAACTTATACGAATGGCATTGAACCTGCAATCGTTACGCCGAGTCGCTCGCGTTCCATCTTCCCCTCCCATTTCCCCAATTTCGTTATTCAATTATTACAAGGAGCTTGCGTGGTTCTAAAAAGTTATTGCGGTACCCGATGCAGCACTCTACTTCTCACTCTGGCCTTCGGCTCGCTGTTGAACGCCGCTCCCAGGCTCAGTCTCACACAGACCGCGCTGTCACTCACGGTCGCGACGGGACAGAATGCACCGGCCCAAAGTGTGGACGCTTCGAACTCCGGCGACGGATTTTTGACCCTGCAGACCGCCTCCTCTGTACCCTGGCTCGTCCCCGCCATCGGAGCGTCGCATGGCTGTCCGTTGGGTGGCACATGCATTCCGGTTCAGATCGCTGTCAATTCGTCTTCACTTACGAAAGGCATTTACACGGGTACCGTGACGGTCTCGGATCCGAATGCCGTGGATGCGCCGCAATTTATCACCGTAACCGTGGCTGTGGGAGGGAGCATCCCGGATAACCTGGAATTCTTCGTTCCCCCAGGCGGATCGGCGACCAGCAGTTTCGTGCCCGCCGGCCGAATCTCAACCACCGTGAGCGCGCCGTGGCTATCCGTTGCTATTACGGGCGGCGGTTCCTTTGCGTTCAATCTCCCCTACATCGTAACGGCCAGCGCTGGAACAATGGCCACGGGAAATTACAACGCAACCATCGGAGTCAGCAGCACAGCGGCCCCGCAAGACAATAAGTCGATCGCCGTGGTGCTGCACATCACCTCGCAACCCGTTTTGAGAACAAGTCCGGGCAGTCTTCAACTCAGGTCTGTGCAGGGTGGCGCCAAGCAGACTGTTGGCGTCGCAGTAACCAATGCGAATTCGGGGACGCTCACCGTTTCCGGAGTCACGGCTGCAGCGGCCAGCGGGACTTGGCTCAGCGCCCAAACTGTGTCTGGCGGTGTCAGCGTCACGGCTGATCCGGCCGGGTTGACGCCCAACACCTATCAAGGAACCGTCACCATCGCAAGCAACGCGGCCAATAGCAGCGTCGTGATACCCGTTCAACTCACCGTCGCCGCGACAGGTCCACCGTTGGCATCTGTTGGCGGCGTAGTGAATAACGGGACTTTCGGAGGCGGTGAGTCGCTGGCCCCAGGCGACATCGTGGCGGTTTTCGGCGATCAGTTTTTGTCGGGCGACGCGCAACAGGCGGGCAGCCTGCCTTTGCCCAACGTCCTCGGCGGCACTCAGGTCTTGGTGAACGGCCAACCTGCGCCGGTCTATTATGTGTCGGCCGGTCAGATTAATTTCCAAATCCCCATCGACGCACAGTCAGGGCCGGGAACGCTGCGCGTTGTCCGAAACGGCCAGCAAGGGAATGCGGTCTTCATCAACATCACCGATCGCGACCCGCGCTTCATTCTCTTCAACGGACCTTACGCCATCATGACGACGCCGCAAGGCGCGTTAACCGGTATCCCCACCCACCCGGTCACCGCCGGTGATGTCGTGATCATCTACGCCATCGGTTTGGGAGTCACTACACCCATCGTTCCATCCGGGACCGCTTCACCCGCGAGTCCGCTGGCGGTGGCGCCGGCAACGCAGATTTGCTTCGGGACTCCAACGCCGTTCAAGCCGCCCGCTTGTTACGACGTTGGGTTTTCCGGGCTCACGCCGAATTTCGTTGGACTCTTTCAAGTCAACGCCACCATTCCGTCCGGGTTGACTGCGGGAGACGTTCCGTTCTTCTTCACAGTGGCCGGGATTCCCAGCAATAACGTACAATTAGCCGTCCAGTGACGGATCGCCTTTACTATCAGGACAGCTACCTCACTGAGTTCCGGGCGCGCGTTGTGGACGCGAGTCCGGAGCGCCAGCGGATTTATCTGGACCGCACGGCATTCTATCCGACGTCGGGCGGCCAGCCCTTCGACGTCGGCAAACTCGGTGGCATCGATGTCA
>JBGPSX010000223.1:0-6629 GCA_041490325.1 Bryobacteraceae bacterium
GGCACGGTGGAGAACGCGGAATCCTGAATGGATGTCAGCACCTGCGCCAGACTCATCAGAATGCCCGCCACAAATCCCACGGCGAGCAGCGGCAGAGCCAGCCAGAATGCGGCCATCAAAGCCTCGCGCAGCACATCCACAACCTGGCCGGACGTCATGTTTGAGCCAATCCTTTGAATAGAGATCCGATCAACAGAGTCCAGCCGTCCACGACTACGAACAGCAGAATCTTGAACGGCGCGGAAATCATGACCGGCGGCAGTTGGATCATGCCGATCGACAAACTGACGGAAGCGACCACGATATCGATGATCAGGAACGGAAGAAACAGAACCGCTCCGATCTGGAATCCGACTTTCAACTCGGACAGAACGTAAGCGGGTACCAGAATGCGCAGGCTCAAATCCTTCGGACTCGCGGGCGGAGGAGTCTTGCTCACTTCCAGCAGCAACTGAATGTCCTTGTCGCGCGCAAAGTGCAGCAGAAACCCGCGCAGCGGCTGTGACCCCTTATCCATGGCCTGTTCCAACGTCATGGTTCCGCTCTCCAGCGGTTGCCACGCCGTCGAATAGACTTCCGACAACACCGGCTGCATGATGATCAGGCTGAGAAACAACGACAGGCCGAGCAGGACCTGGTTGGAGGGTACGGTCTGTGTTCCAAGCGCCTGGCGCAGGAAATGCAACACGATCGACAATCGCAAAAACGGTGTGACGCACGTGATCACTGCCGGAAGCAGAGTCAACAGCGTCATCAGCAGCAGAATCTGCATCGGCGAACTCAGATTGATGCCGTCTTTCAGATTCAGATTTGCGTTGGCTGCGGCCGGCTTCCCAACTTTGGCCCCGAACGCGAGGACGGGCACAAGCAACGCGAGGATAGAGAGCCGCCTCATGGAAGCATCTCTCGATTCGGAATCTGCGGCTCGTTAGGAAGCTCGGTGATGAGTTGGCAATTGCCGGGAGATGAAGTGAGCAGAAGTCTCCGCCCGCCGACCACCAACACATGCAGCGTATGTTGCGGAGTCAGTGAAACTCTTTCGAGTACCGTCACAATGCGCTCGCCCCCTCGATTCCGAAAGCCCAAACGCGCCAGGCCACGCCGCTTGGCGAACCAAAGCAGTCCGGCCAGCATGAGCAGCACCAGCACAATTCCACCGAACTGACGATATATTTCGGTCATGGTTTCGGCGCGGCCGCTCTTTCCTCGAAGATGAAGTCGGCGACACGCAATCCCGGAGTATGTTCCAGGGGAACAATCTCCACCGATGCGAGTTGCACGCCGTTGACGTACATGTCCACGTTCTCACCCGCGGCGCGATCCAGCACCAGCACACTGCCCGGCTGAAGTTCCGAAATCGATCGCAAGCTCATGGTGAGCTTTCCGAGAAGCACTTCAATGTTCATCGGAACATCGGCCAGGTGGACCGCGGGGTCGTCCGTGGCGATTGAATGAGCGTGGTTTTCGATTGGCTCCGCGAATTGCGGCGGCGCCTCGATCTGTTGAGTCATGGATTCGACGAGCCTGCCGGTGGCGGTGTGTTCGTGCCGAGAACGGCCTGCAGATCGCCCCGAATGCCAAAAAGCGTCTCCAACTGGCTGAATTGCGCCAATTGCGTGACAAACTGCATGGGGTCCGACGGATTCAGCGGATCCTGATTCTTGAGTTGCGATATGAGCAGCTTCAAGAACACGCTTTCCTGCACCAATTGCGTGCTGGTGTCCGGCGCGGCCGCCGGTTGAGAAGGCGTAGGCGTGGTGCTGTTAGCGCTAATCGGAGAAATCGGCGAAGCCATAAATTGCCTTTCTTGACATGACGAGTGCTTAGTCCTCTTGCAGTTCCGATGCCAACCCCTGCCATGCTCGCTGGGACTGACGTTGGCGTTGCTGTTGTTGTTGCTGCTGTTGCCGCGACGCGTCGTCTTTTCCATACGAGCCATCCCGGCTGTGCATATCGGCGTGCGCGGTGTCATGGTGAAGTACCACGGCGGCTGGCCCGATGGGCGCGAGACTGACGCGCGGCTGAAATCCTTGCTCGTCCAGTCGGCGAACCAATTGTGGTAGCGAATTTCGAAGCTGCTCAGTGAGCGCTGCATCATCCGAGTGAACCGCCACGCGAACCGTGCCCATGGTCTGACGCACCTGCAGACGAATCACCTGATCGGCGGCCCGAACCAGAACCCCGATGCTCTGTAGTGACGGAAAGGCCGTCTTGGGTTGGGCAACCGTCGAACCAGCGTTCGGCCGCGCAGTCGCGGCGGCGGTCTCATTGTTTGTCCGCGAAGCCTGCGCTGAAGTTGCTTCGACCGGCGCGGCCATGATAAAGGTTGGCGCCGAAGCTGGTCCGGCAAGCTGTGCAGGCATCGCCGGGCTCGCAGCATCCCGCGCGAAACTGTCTGCCTGACTCTGAGATTGCTCAGACTGCGCTCTATCTGTTGCCATCGCTCCCGAAATTTTCTCGCGGAACGTGGTGGGCGGCTCGCTATCGTCGCTGCTGAACTTGGTCGTCGCCGCAAGCTGAGGCGGGTCGGTGACTTCGTCCTGCCGCGCAAGCTGCCAGTCGGTCGTGTTCACGGCTGGGTCAGGGGTAGTATCCGCCAGCAGCCGCGGTGACAACGTCGCTCCTGCGTCTGACACCGATGTGTCTTGAGACGCCTGCGAAGCCGGTGTGGCCATCGACGCCGGAAGTTTTGTGACAGGCTTTGGCGCCGGAACCCGCAGCGTCAATTGGAACACCAATTCTTTGGGACCCGCCGCCGGCAAATCCACGTCCGGGCGCACGGGTGAAAGCGTCTGTGCCGGAGCAACATACGAAATCGCGGCCGCCGTCTCAGGCGCTGCGGCAGCCGCAAGTTTCGAAGCGTCAGCCACCAAGATTCCGGCGGCCACTTCGGGCGCCGCTACTTCGGGCGGCGCTGTTTCGGGCGCCATTGCTTCGACGGGCGCAGTTTTATCGGCTGTCAACGCGCTTGGGATGTTCAGCAACATCGCCGCATCCTGCTGGGCCGCGGCCACATAAACCGGAGTCTCGCCGTTGTCGCTGTCTGCGGTATCGGGAGGCGCCTCGACAGTCGAGTCCTCCGCCTGTGGAACCGTCTCGCGAGAACTATGAGTCTTCGAGTGAACCTGCGCCGGTTCGTCTTTCGGCGTTGAACTCGCCAACCGCGCCGAAAAATCCCGGGACGAATCTTGCTTTTGGGCGTGGGCCCTCGGATGCTGGACCACGCGCGAAACCACGTCAGCGACGGAATTTGCGTCGAAGGCGCCCTCCAGTTCAATAAACAAACTGGGTGGAGCATCCGCGGACGCGATTCCGAAATCTTTCGACTGTGCGGCCTCCGCCGTGGCGTTGGCCAGCGTCGACCGAAAAGATAGTTCATGCTTCGGGACGTGAGCGCGAGATGGAACGTGGTCGGTGGGCCGAGCTGCGCCTGGAGCAACGCCTTGCATTGAGGTCTGCACGATGAGATGGTCATTGCACGTGCGTCGCCGAAACAAATCTAGACTTTATCGGCACGGCAAGCCAGTTTTCAGACTTTTTCTTTTTGCGCTGCCCAAATCTTGGCCGGATCTGATTCGTTTCCCGCTCTTCCCAGTCCCGGATTCCTAACGAAATCACTCTGAAACAATATTGGACCTTTGCGTGCCCTTTGGTCCGCAAAGACTATGGACAATCTCACGGCCCTCGCAGCCAGCGGCATGCGTTCGCGCATGCAGGCCCTCGACATCCTTGCGAATAACATGGCTAACTCATCCAGCCGAGGATACAAGGCCGACAAGGAAGTGTCCGATCTGTATTCTGGAAAAACTGGTTCACGTCCCACCGGCCGCAGCGAAGAGCCTTGGATCAAACGTACTTGGGTAGACCTGACGCAAGGCACGCTCGAAGCCACCGGCAATCCTCAGGACATCGGCCTTTCCGGCAAAGGTTTTCTGAGCGTCCGTGGTCCCGCGGGGACACTCTACACTCGCAACGGATCGCTGCGCGTTTCTACCAAGGGCGAACTGCTCGCGGCTGAAGATCGCAGTCTCCTAGACAATCAGAGTAAGCCAATCAAGATCGATCCGTCCAAGCCATTCGAAATCGACCGCACCGGCGCGATCAAGCAGGACGGCGCCACCGTGGCGCAACTCGGAATCGTGGAATTCCCGAACGCCGCCGCGCTAGTGAAATCGGGACAAAGCTACTTCCAGTCCGGGCCGGGCAACGCACCAAAGCCATCGTCGGACACGGAAGTCTATCAGGGCAAAGTGGAGGCATCCAACGCCGGACCGGCCGAATCGGCCGTGCGTCTGGTCTCCGTGATGCGCCAATTTGAAATGCTTCAGAAAGCCATCTCGCTCGGCGCCGAAATGAACCGCAACGCCATCGACGCCGTAGCGAAAGTGAACCCCTAGGAGAGGTGAAGAAATGATTCGAGCTCTTTTCAGTGCCGCCAGCGGGATGAGTGCCCAGCAAACCAACCTGGACAACATCGCGCACAATCTTGCCAACGCCAATACCGGCGGATTCAAAGCCCGGCGCGCCCAGTTTCAGGACTTGATGTATCAAAACATGGTGCAGCCTGGCGCCGCAGCCGGACAGCAGACCGTCGTTCCCACCGGCCTGCAGGTCGGCCTGGGTACGCGCACATCTTCGAACGAAATTCTCTTCACTCAAGGCAATTTTTCGCAGACTGGCAACCCGCTGGATGTCGTCGTGCAAGGCAAAGGATTTTTCCAGGTGCGGCTGCCTTCCGGCGAACTGGGCTACACCCGAGCCGGATCGTTCCATCTCAATCGCGATGGCAACATGGTTACCAGCGACGGAAATTTGCTGGAACCGCAGATCGTCCTGCCGCCCGAAGCGCAGTCCATCACCATCGCCCAGGATGGAACCGTCAGCTTTCAGCAGCCCGGCCAGAGCAACGCGCAGACCGCGGGACAAATTCAATTGGCGAATTTCCCCAACCCCGCTGGCCTCAATAGCCTCGGAAGCAATCTCTATCAGCCCACCGACGCATCCGGAGACGCCATCGTCGGCAACCCCGGCGGCCAGGAAGGACTCGGAAGTCTCATGCAGGGTTACAACGAACAATCCAACGTCAGCGTGGTGGACGAATTCGTGAACCTTATCATCGCGCAGCGCGCCTATGAAGCCAACTCCAAAGTCGTCAAGGCCGCCGACGAGATGTATCAAGAGATAAACAACCTGACACGATAATGCTTTTCTTCCTTGCGATTATGCTGACAGCTTCGGAACCAGTGGCGCCGTCTCGCGATCAAAGCACGCTGCCGCAATCCGCTTTGCTCGAAGCCATGCACGCAGCGCTCGCGCCGATCGAGGCGGAAATCGAAATCCTGGAAACCAGTCACTATCCGGCCCCAGCGGGCGAAATCGAGTTTTCAATCAAAGATCTGCAGCCTCCGGCTTCCCCCCGCGGAACCACTCGCTGGCGCGGCTTTATCCGTCACGATGGAGATCGCCGATTTGCAATCTGGGCCATCGTCCGGATCACGGCTCGGTTTCAACGCGTGGTCGCGGTCACTACGCTCAGGTCCGGAACCCCGATCCGCGCCGAACAGTTGCGCGAAGAAACCTATAGCGGCTTTCCCTTGGGGACAAGCCTGACTTTGAACGACGTTGTGGGACGCGAGTTGCTTCGCACCGTGCACGAAGGTGCCGCCATCAACGCAGGTCTGTTGACGCAACCCGTGGTCATCGCCAAGGGTTCGCACGCCACCGCCGAATACACCGACGGCTCAGTCCGCTTGAAAGTGGTCGTGATCGCCGAGCAGGCCGGTAGAGTGGGTGAATGGATCGACGTTCGTAATCCATCCAGCCAGAAAGTCTTCGCCGCCCGAGTTCGTGGCGAAGGCCAACTCGTCGTCGATGAAAACCAGCGGAGCAAGCCATGACGGCGCGCGGAATTCTTGGGGCAGCCTTGTTTGTTTCAGCAATGTTCGTCGTCACTCCAGTTTTCGCTGCGGGCAAGTCCAAGCGTCAGAAACCGTCCACGCCGTCGCCCCTCGATCAATACGTCGAAGAGGCCATTAATGCTGGGATCAATCAGAAGCCTGAGTCCCCCGGTTCGCTCTACAGTCCCGACTCGCCCATCGCCGACCTTGCGCGCGATGTTCGCTCGCGCTCGGTGAACGATCTGGTGCTGATCCAAGTAGTCGAAAAGGCTTCCGCGATTTCGAGCGGCGATCTCAAGTCCAGCCGGCAGTCCGCGCTGAAAGCCTCCATCAACTCAGTCGCCGGACAGAAGTCACCCAAGGGCCCGCTCGTGAACTTGGCCGACGCCAGCATGAACAGCGCCATCAATGGCGCCGCCGCCACTACGCGCACGACGTCCATCTTCACCACCCTAGCCGCGCGCGTCACGCACGTGTTGCCCAACGGCTACCTGGTACTAGAAGGCGTCAAGGAGATTCAGGTCAACGCAGAAAAGCAAGTGGTCGTCGTTCGCGGCGTCGCGCGACCCGCCGATCTCTCCAACAACACCGTTCTGTCAGATCATCTGGCGCAGTTGGAAGTTCGAGTCAACGGAAAAGGCGTAGTGGGCGATGCCATCCGCCGGCCTTTCATCCTGTATCGATTGCTGATGGGAATCCTCCCCCTGTGAGCCGCTCATGAAATGGAATCAA
>JBGPSX010000224.1:0-6627 GCA_041490325.1 Bryobacteraceae bacterium
GCATTGCCGAACGTGACATTGGCGGTTGGCTGGAACGGTGGATTGCCGCCCAAGAAGACCGAATCACTCACGCCGAGGCGGGTAAAGAATTGGCCGCCGCCCGCGCGGATGACGGTCTTGTCGTTCATTTGGTAGGCAATGCCGACACGCGGCTGGAACTGACCATACTGGATTTTCGAGTAATAGTCATCGTAAGTGCCGCCACGATGCAGGTAGTCGAAAGTTCCGGACGTCGCTTCTGGGAAGCGGCCCTTGCCGGAATCCGGGAAGCTGGTGCCCGGAATCACCATTCCGTTGTAACGGTCTCCCGTGGCGCCAACGATGGTTCCGGTCTTGGGATCGATGGTCACGGCCTTGCTCGGATCGTAGAGCGTCCGATCGAAGGCAATCATATTTCCCCACAAAGCCTTGTAGGGCACGATGATGGTGTAGCGTACGCCGTAGTTGACAGTCAGGCGGCGGTTGACCTTCCAGGAATCCTGGACCCAAGGCTCATAGGAAAAACCTCGGAAAATCGTGTAGGCGCGTTGGCCGAGTTCCGAATAACTGTCGAAGATGCCCATCGCGGCGTTCGAGATCGCATTGCCGCTGTTGGGAGCTCCCGATCGTGTGTCGGTGAAACTAAACTGGCCGTTCTGATTGTTGGTGCAAGTGGGGCAGGCGGCGACGTTGATTTCGTCGTTGTCGTTCTCGCCCGAACGCTCGAAGTAAAAGCCGAACTTGAAGGTGTGGCTACCCTTGATCCAGGTCAAGCTGTCGGACAGAGTGTAGATCGGCCCGGCGGAGTGGGAGGGATAAGGATTACCCGTCAAGCCATTCAGTCCCGTGATATTCGCCGTCGGGATACGATTCTGGATCAGCTTACCGACCGGGAAAATGTAAGGGTAATTGATTCCGGCCGTGGTGCGATCGAAGAAGTGCGCCGCATCCACCGGGATGTAAACATCGTCCAGGCTGACCGTAGCCTGCGCTTCGTTCACCAGCGTGGGGCTGATGGTCCAGACGTGGTTGAGCGAGTTGGTCTGGTTTGGCCGAATGAAGAATTTCGGTGTTTCCGTGGGCGTGCCGTCCAGCGGCTGATACTCGTCGAACGCGTAGTTATTCCGGCGGAACTGAAGGCGCTGCCTTTCTGTGAGATTCATGTCCACGGCTAGGGTGTCTTTGCGCTGGTTCTGCGGATGCAACGCGGTGATGTAGTAGTTGTTCGTGCCGTTGATAAAGCTGGTTAGGTTCGGCACGGGGTAGGCCTTCAGAATTCCGAGACCGTTCTTGCTCAGCAAAGACGGCGAGATGATGTTGCCCGGTATGATCGCGCCCGTGCTTGGATCTTTGATCTGAACAACTTTGCCGAGGATATTGGGGGGCGTGTTGGTCAGCAGTTCACTGAAATCGCCCGTCCGCATCTTGGCGGTTGGCACGGTCCAGTTTGCGCTGTCTGTGAACCGGTACCGCACCCATTCCTGTCCCCAATACCAGAAGAACTTGCTCTTGTCCGAATTGAATTTGTTGGGGATGTAGAACGGTCCGCCAGCATTGTAGCCGAACTGGTTGTAGCGGAAGGGCGGAACAAAGCTCTGGAAAGTTCCGGGCACCAACGGGTTGTTGGTGTGGTTCCGGGTCCAGGTGTTGGCGTTCAACGCGTCGTTCCGGAAGTATTCATACAACGCCCCATGAAAATCTCGCGAGCCGGCCTTGGTCAAGATGCGGATCTGGGCGCCGGACGTACGGCCGTATTCAGCCGCGTAGGCCGCAGTCAAGATCTGCACTTCAGACGTGGAGTCGACGTCCGCCGCTCCTAAACTCGTGCCATTCGAACGGGTTCGAGTAGCAGGGGCGCCATCGTATGTGATCAGGTTCTCTGGATTCCGGGATCCGTTAAAATTCGCGGGGCCCTGGCTAAAAGCGAATGTCAAGCCGGCCAGATTGCCACCGCGCGCGCCGGGTGTCAAAGCTGAAAGACCTACCGGGTTGCGGCCATTGAGCTCCAGAGCGTCAATCTGTTCGCGCGTGACCAGTTTCTGAACGGAGGCCGACTCGGTTTGCAGAACCACGGCAGTCGCGGACACTTCCACAGTCTCGGTCGCGGCGCCCACGGTTAGAGTGGCATCGATTGCCAGGCTCGAACTGGTATCCAGCTTGTTGTTGGACGACTCGAATTTCTTGAAGCCGGCCGCCTCGGCTGTCATGGTGTACAGGCCGGGTGGGATGTTCGTGATGGTATAGTAGCCCGACTCGTTAGTTGTAGCCTGGCGTTCCAGACCGGACTGGTTTCGGACAGTTACCTTCGTATTCGGGACAGTGGCCCCCGAAGGATCCTTTACGAAACCGCTAATCGAACCCAAGTCCGACTGTGCAAAAACAACGCACGCTGCCAGTGCCAGCAGTAGCGTAAGTTTAAATAACGACATGGTTTTCATATTTTCTCCCTATGCTGCGAGACAGATAGTGGCCGAATGGACTCCCAAGGGCCGACAAGCGCCGCCGCAACCGGCGCGCGGAACGCCCCCAACGATAACACACGTGTGTAGATAACTTCTTTAGTTCTCGTGAATTTACGATTGCAAAGCCCCATCAGTCGCTACGCGGCGTGGTTGCAATACCAGCCTACGCATGATACCGTATGTGCAATGAGACAACTGTTAGGGTTGTCGTAGCAAGCGAATTCACAGGGAATTCCCAGCGATCGAACATCGCTTAAGTGTATGGAAACACGCGTCGCGCCTAGTCCGCCATTAGTAGACACTCGCTGGGAAGTGGTCCAGCGCGTTTCAGCCAGCACATCCTTCCAGCGATCCCCCCGGCTGCGTGAATTACTGACCTACATCTGCGAGCGGGCGCTCCAGGATCGGCCGCAGGACCTCCGCGAACAGGTCATCGGCTGCGTCATCTTTGGACGTAAGGCGGATTACAATCCGGGGGAGGACAACATCGTTCGGGTTGAGGTCCGACAGCTCCGTAAGCGGCTGGAAACTTACTTCGCCAAAGAAGGCAAGGACGAGCCTTTCCTGATCCTGATTCCTAAGGGCGCGTACGTTCCGGTCTTCGAGCCACGCGAGACCGCGACGGCGCTGCCACCGCCTCCCGATTCGCCGGAGGTCCCCAAGATTTCCGAGCGCCCCTTCGCCTGGCGCCGGTGGGCTTACTTAAGCGCGGGTTTGGTCATCGTTTTGGCGACGCTTCTGGTCTGGGTTTCGGCCGAGAATCGAAGGCTCACGCAACGGCTGGCGACGACCTCGGCTCCGACGCTGGATCGCTCGGCGATCTGGCCGCTCATTTTCAACGACAACGAGGAGACGTTGATCGTTTGCGCGGATTCTTCTCTGGTGGTGGCCGAATCGTTGCTGCATCGCTCGGTTTCGCTGGACGAGTACCTTTCACGCGACTACACTAAGTCGCCCAATCTTTCGAAAGAAGCGAAGATGGCGCTGGAGGCCGTACCCAACTGGCAATTCACTGACATCGCCGACGTGCGGCTAGTGCAGCGGCTATTCCGTCTGAATTCCGATCATTGGGACAAGGCTTCCATCCGCTCCGCCAAAACCACTCAGATCCAGGATTTCAAGAGCGGCAACATCGTTTTGCTGGGGAGCAACCGCTCCAATTTGTGGAATAACCTTTTCGAACCGACGATGAATTTCCTATTCGAGTACGACGAGGGCGATCGCACGGCGTCGATTCGCAACAAGGCGCCGCTCGCCGGCGAACAGGCCATGTATCACGGGGCGAAGCCCGGTAAATCCGGAGACAGTTACAGCATACTTGCGCTGGTTCCCAACCTGCGCCGTACCGGAAGTGTGTTGATCATTGCGGGTACCACCGCCGAAGGCACTGAATCGGCCGGTGAGCTGATCATGAATCCAGCCACGTCGTCCAGCTTGCTGAGTATGCTGTCCCAGCGGAACAAGGGCCGGATTCCCTACTTCGAAGCGTTGCTGCGTTCGGGAACATTGTCCGGGATAGCCAAAAACGCCGAGGTCATTGCGATACGCATCCTTCCAGGCGATCCTCCGCGCAGTTAAGCACAAATCTCTTTCGCCCGCCTCGGAAATACTTTAACGTAGAAGCATTATGACCAGGCGTACTCTGATTAGTGGCCTTGCAGCCACGGCGGCGGTGGCGCAGGAACGCGCGCGGCCGGTGGAATGGAAGCCGCGGCTCGGCATATTGGGGCCGTTCACAGAAGCGAATGTTCGTTTCGCCAAGGAAGAAGGATTCACGAACATGATCCTGGGCGGAACGCGGCGGTCCACCATGGATGCGTCGACCATCACCGACCAGCAGGTCGAAAACGTAAAGCAGGTGCTGACGAAATACGGGATGCATGTGTCGGCATTCCAGGCTTCGCAGAATCACATTGCCAAGGATCCGGAGCAACGCAAGCAGGACAACGAGTATTTCGTGAAGCTGATCCAATTGGCGGGCAAGCTCGGCATCCCCTACATCGGCACGTCGTCCGGTAAAGATGCGGAGCGGCCGTTTGAGCAGCAGGTGGACGATATCGTTCGTGTTTACAACGAGCATTATTTCCCCGCGTGCCAGGCGAACAAGGTGCGAATTCTCTGGGAGCCTTATCCGGGCGGCGCGAACATCGCGATCAGTCCGGCTGGATTTGAGGCGCTATTCAAAGGGTTCGGAGATTCTCCGTATGTCGGATTGCAATACGATCCGTCGCATCTGGTGTGGCAGATGATGGATCCGATCCAGACCGCGCGCGATTTTGCGGACAAGATTTTCGATGTGCACCTGAAGGACACCGAAGTTCGCTGGGATGTGTTGCGGCGCGTTGGCATCAATCCGGTGAATCGCGCGCAGTGGTGGTTGTATCGACTCCCCGGGCTCGGGTCCATCAATTGGGCGGAGTTTTTCACGGTACTGCAGCGCGCCGGATATCAGGGCGCGATGAGTCTCGAGCACGAAGATCCGCTGTACGGGTCGCCGAATCGTCCGGGTCCGGATTTCAGCCCCGGCTACGCGATGGGATTTAAGATGGCGCATCGGTATTTGCGCCAGTACGTGCCGGACTGATTCAAGACCTTCATGAAAGCACTGGTAAAGAGCAAGCGAGAGCCAGGATTGTGGCTCGAAGAGATTCCTGAACCAAGCATCGGGATCAACGATGTTCTGATCCGCGTTCGACGCGCCGGCATCTGCGGAACCGATCTGCACATTTACAACTGGGACGAATGGGCGCAGCGCACCATCCCGGTTCCGATGGCCATCGGGCACGAGTTTGCCGGCGAGATTGTCGAGACCGGCTCAAACGTGAGCGACTTCCACCGCGGCGACATCGTGAGCGGCGAGGGTCACGTGGTGTGTGGACGCTGCCGGAATTGCCTGGCCGGCCGGCGGCATTTGTGCGCGCATACGATGGGCGTGGGCGTAAATCGGCCGGGCGCCTTCGCCGACTTGATCGCGCTGCCCATGACCAACATCTGGCGGCACAGAGAAAACATGGATCTGGATGTCGCGGCGATATTCGATCCGTTTGGGAACGCTGTCCACACCGCCTTGTCGTTTCCGGTGCTGGGTGAGGACGTTTTGATTACCGGCGCCGGGCCGATCGGTATCATGAGCGCCGCTGTCGTTCGTCATGCGGCGGCGCGGCACGTCGTGATCACCGACAAGAATCCGAATCGTTTGGAGCTGGCGCGCAAGATGGGCGTCACGCTGGCCGTGGACACCGCCGTGACTCCGCTTCCGGACGTGCAGAAACAGCTTGGAATGCAGGAAGGCTTCGATGTCGGGCTGGAAATGTCGGGGAACGCTTCGGCATTCCGCGAAATGATCGCGAACATGAGCCATGGCGCCAAGATCGCCATGCTCGGGATTCCCTCCGGGGAGATGGCTATCGATTGGACCACGGTGGTGTTCAACATGTTGACCATCAAGGGCATCTACGGCCGCGAAATGTACGAGACCTGGTACAAGATGACGGTGATGCTGGAATCCGGACTCGACATTCGCCCGGTGATCACGCATCGCTTCGGCTATCAGGATTTCGAACAGGGCTTCGAGGCCATGCGTTCGGGGAATGCGGGCAAAGTAATTCTGGAATGGTCTTAGGTTCTGGCTCGCGATTCATGATCGACGCAACGTGGTTTACCGCCTGCGTCGTGTGGCTGATTTTCGCCGCCAGAACCAAGCGGACCACGCGCAAGCAATCGTCTGCATCGCGCATGTTGCAGGCCCTGCTAGTGACGGCCGGTTTTGTGCTCATCTTCCGTCGAGAAATGCACTGGATGGGCCAGCGACTTTATCCCCCTTCAGAGGCAGCCGCCTACACGGGCATTTCGATGACCGTTTTCGGAGTGGCATTTGCGATTTGGGCGCGACTATTTCTGGGCCGCAATTGGAGCGCGACGGTGACGATCAAACAGGATCACGAGATTGTCCGTAGCGGTCCGTATGCTGTCGTCCGCCATCCGATCTATTCAGGATTCCTTTTGGCCTTCCTCGGTACTGCGATCTATGTAGGCGAGTTACGAGCGTTTCTCGGCGTGTCGCTGACGTTCGCAGGCTGGTGGCTAAAACTCAAGATGGAGGAATCATTCATGTTGTCGCAATTCGGATCGCAATACCGCGATTACCAGCGCGAGGTGAAGGCACTCATCCCGTTCGTTTTGTAAA
>JBGPSX010000225.1:0-6603 GCA_041490325.1 Bryobacteraceae bacterium
CGTCCCGATGGCGAGCCATTTTCTGAATTCAGTTGCCGTCATTGTGGAAGAACAACGCTCTCAGACCAGCGCATGATGTGGAATGGGACATCCCAATCGGGTCCGAGAATTTTCACCATGGCGGAGGCTGAGCGGCGGACATCCGACAACTGACCGTTAGAGAGGCGAAGCCGCGCCGTCGCCCGCAAGTTAATGATCGGCGTAGGCGCAATTCCAAGGCGTCCGGCGCCAGCAGTGCCGTTCACGAAGGGGCCGATCTGTTGCATGTCGAGAATGGTGGCAGCGCGTCGCATATTGACGATGGCGGCCGCTGCATTCGCGCTAATGCCGACGGCCTGCATCACAGCCGGCTCGGCCGTATTGACGTCCACGAGCCCCTTCGAGCCATAGACCGAAAGACAATCCCGCAGCGCCGCATGCGGTGTCAGATGCCCTTGGCCGTCGTGCGTATAACTTCCGTAAAACAAGTCGGGTGTCACTCCTTGGACCAGCAACAACTCCTCTATCTCTTGAAAGGACGCATGCCGGGACCGAAAAGACGGCGTGAGCGATAGGTAATGTTGATCGTATTGGGTAAAGGACCCGCCCGCGCTGGGGGATCGCCAATCCAGAATGCCTCCGACGATGCCCTGGGCTTGATCAGGCCCGACCCCGAGGGCCTGCAGAAGATTCATCAGTTCTTCGGGCGGCGCAGTGTTCACGCTGAGCTTGGCCGAGTCGGGAATAATCTCTACGGCGGCCGAGCCGGTGGGAAACTCGAACCGCATCACGGGCATCGGATTCTGGAAATATTTCGCGGTCCCGTCTGCGTTGCGGGGACCGGGTCCCCACTGGATGTAAAGCAGGGCACGGTCGAGCGCGCCCGCGGCAAGATAACTGGCCTTGAGCCCGTCAACGTCGGTAGATGTTCGCTCCGTCTCACCGCGAACCGTATTTGCAACAGTGAACGCGATGGCCGAAAGCGCTGCCGAAAGCCACAGCACCGCCAGCAGCGCCGTCCCTCGTGTGGCGCACGCACTCTTGCGTGCCGCGTTCACACTCGTGTGAACGCCGTCAATTCTCATAGGGCTCCAACGGCCGCCGCGTAATCCGAATCGGAATCGTCAAACTCACAGGTTCAAGCCTGGAAGCGTCCGGGATGAGCGGCGCCATCTCAACACGCACCGCGCTAGGCAGTAGAGGCTTGATCCAGCGCGCAATCCACCGGACCAATTCTGGCGCCGGCATTGTCTCCCGATAGCTGAATCGACAATAAGCCAGCTTGTCGGCCAACACGAATGACCCCGCGCCAATCTGGATCGGCACGAAGCTCGGACCCATTGCCCCAGTTTCCGGATCGGGCGCCATGCCCACGCAAGCTGCACCCGCGCCACGTGGTCCGGTATAGATCCGCTCGTTCACCACCAGTCGAACTCCTTGCCCGTTCTCACCGGGAATAACCTGGAATTCCAGAATCATCGGCAGGCCGCGCGCGCCCTGCTGCAGCGAATAGGTGGAGGCCAAACGCATCGATTCCGCCTCGCCCTGAAAGAACATGATCCGAGCCGATGGCGCGTCACCGGGAGGCTGGCAATCGGCGGTGACGGGCATGATACTGGAGATCTGCTGGTCGAGAATCCGCTCCACGCTGGCGACTCGGCGGTTGCTCATCAATTTGGAATCGACCTTGGTCATGGCGTTGAGACCGACCCGCAACGAGATGAGGATGCCGACCGAAAGCATGCTCAGCAGCGTGATGGCGATGAGCAACTCCATTAACGTGACGCCGCGCTGGTGCTTCATGGCCCCGCTCCAACATCCTCAGGCGTAAGAATGCCCCGCCGGAATCCATCGAGTGAAAATGTGCGCCGCTGTGCGCCATTCATCCACCAGATTTCGAGTTCGATGCGTTCGAGGAATGCAGAGCCTGGACCCGCGTTCGCCAATTTTTCAAACGGCGTGAGGCGCGCGCGCCATCCCATCGTCAAGCCACCAGTGACCGCGGGTTCCCACGTTCCCTCGAATGGCGCCAGCTTGGGCAGCCTGGGAGCCACCAGCATCTCGTCCATTTTTTGGCGCGCGAGCAAGACCGCGCGATCGTAATCGGTGAGCCGGGCCGCACTCCGCAGCGACGTGGAGATGGCCGAGAGCAATCCTGTGACGGCGATCGCCATGACGAGCGTGGCCACCAGAACTTCCAGCAGAGTAAAACCGCGGCGCGTCACTGTTCGGGTTGCTCCACGCGCGGGACTCCGGTGATTGGATCCACGCGCACGATGCGCTCGACGTTTCTGCGATTGATCAACTGCACGCCGAAGCGCGGTACGGTACCGCCGGGATAGAGCAGGAAAGTGCGCGGCGCATCGGGATTCTCGGGCAGCTCAGGAAGGATATGCGTGATCGAGACTCCTTCCGGCATTTCGAGCTTTCGGAAAAAGCCCGGATCGGTGGAACGCATTTCGATGGAATTGCCGGTTTTCGATATCGTGATTTCCACTACTTGCTGCCGGCGATCCGCGCGGCTGAGTCCGGTGTTGAAAAAGCTGACGATGCCATTAGTGGCGGCGTTCAAGCGCAGCGAATCGATGCCGGAGGTGATGGCTGGGAAACTGATGCCGATCATCAGCGAGATGAGCCCCACCACGACCATCAGCTCGATTAAGGTGACGCCGGATTTAGTTTTTCCAACTGACAATGTCGGCATTGATTCCATCTCCGCCGGGCTGGCCGTCGGCGCCGTAACTGATGATGTCCGGCTCGTCGCCGTGCTCGCCGGGGAAGTGGTACAAGTACGGCCGGCCCCAGGGATCGTTCTCGACGTCCTTCTGCAGATACGGCCCCTGCCAGTTGTTCATGTTCTCGGGCTTCGCGCGCAGCGCCTGCAAGCCTTGTTCAGTGGTGGGGAACAGTCCCGTATCGAGTTTGTATGCGCCCAAGGCCGTCATGTACGCGTTGATCTGCGCGCGCGCGGCGGTCTTGCGCGCCTTGTCGGCTTGTCCCAGCATTCTCGGCAACACCAACGCCGCAAACAACGCAATGATAGTAACGACCACCATCATCTCGATCAACGTCACGCCGGCCCGTCGTCTGTTTTCTTTTCTCATCGAACTCACCTCATGCACATTAGACCGCCACATCGTTCATGCTGACAATCGCCAGCAACATACTCAGGATCAGGACTCCCACGATCAACCCCATGACAAGAATTACCAGCGGCTCAAACAACGAGGTAAATCGCCGGATCGCGGTGCGCGTGTCGCCCTCATAGATGTCCGCCATGCGAATAAACATCGCATCCAGCCGCCCCGTTTCTTCGCCGACGCTGAGCAGATGCGCGGCAAGCGGCGGGAACTGCCCGGCTCGCCGCATGGGTGTCGCGATGCCTTCGCCACGCTTCACGCCCAGCGAAACCGCTTCCAGCGAACCCGCGATCCTGCGATTGTTGAGCGTCGCGCCTGCGATCGCGATCGACTGCACCAGCGGCACGCTGTTTGAAACCAGTGTTCCCATTGCGCGCGCGAATCGCGCCGTCTCTGCTTTGCGGAGCGCATCGCCCAATACTGGAATTTTTAGCCGCAGCGTGTCCCACCATAGCCTGCCCGCCGGAGTGCGGATGTAGCTGTACAGCCCAACCACGAAGGCAGCGATCGCCGTGAGTCCGAACCACCCGTAGGTTTTCAGAATCTTGCTGCCTTCGAGCAGGATCTTGGTCGGCAATGGCATCTCGATCCGCGACTGCTCAAAAACGGAAGCAAAGCGTGGAACGACGAAATTCATGAGCACCAGAATCGACGCTGTTCCCACCAGCATCAGCAGGCACGGGTAAGCCATGGAGGACAAGATGTAGCTGCGCAGATCGTCGCGCGTGCGCTCGAATTCCGCCAGCCGTTCGAACACCGCCGCGAGCGATCCGCTGGCCTCGCCGGCTCGCACCATATTGATGAAGAGATCCGAAAAATATTCGGGGTGCGTCGACAAGCTGTCGGCCAGCGAGCGGCCGCCTTTCAAAACACGCAGGATGTCCTGCACCAGCATCTTGAAATCCGAGCGTTCGGTCAGCTCGCTGGTTATCGAGAGCGCGCGGTCCACCGGGATACCGGCGTTTAGCAGCGTCGAGAGTTCTTGAGTGAAGAACAGAACATCGCGGCGTTTCGCGCCAGAGAACGACGGCAGTTTGAACTCAAACGACTTCTTCGGCTCATTGCCGACATAGACCGGCGTGAGCCCCTGACGGCGAAGCTCCTGCGCAACCCAGCGTTCGGTTTCGGCATGAATGGTCCCAGTGCGAAGCTGCCCATCCGAAGCCACAGCCTTGAAATAAAAATTCGTCATTGAATCAACCCATCACAACAAGGGTTCTCAAAACTCTTGTGTGACACGCATCACCTCGTCCGCCGTGGTCACTCCTAGCGCGACTTTCTGCCAGCCGTCCTCGCGCAGGTTGCGCATGCCGTTGCGGCGGGCGGCCGCCGTGATGGACGAGGCATCCTCATTGCGCATGATGATTTTGCGGATCTCGTCATTCAGTTCCATCAATTCGAAAATGCCGACACGGCCCGTGTAACCGGAGCCGAAACAGTTCTCGCAGCCACGCCCGCGATAGCAACGCACCGTCTCGCCCTCGGGCGACATGCGCGTCCCGGCGTCGTCCTTGCAGTGTTCGCAAATCACGCGGACCAAGCGCTGCGCCAGCACCGATACCAACGACGACGTGATCAGGTAATTCTCGACGCCCATGTCCGTCAGCCGCGTGATCGCGCTTGGAGCATCATTGGTGTGCAACGTCGAGAACACGAAATGACCGGTGAGTGACGACCGGATCGCGACGTCGGCGGTCTCACGGTCGCGGATTTCACCCACCATGATGACGTCCGGATCCTGTCGCACAATGTGCCGCAGTCCGGAGGCGAATGTCAGCCCGATCTGTGGATTCACGTGGATCTGATTGATCCCGTCCATCTGGTATTCCACCGGGTCCTCGATGGTGATGATCTTCTTGTCACTCTGATTGATGCGCTTCAACGCGGAGTAAAGCGTGGTTGATTTGCCGCTTCCGGTCGGCCCCGTCACGAGAAAAATCCCGTGCGGCAGCGAGGTGTAGTATTCCATCCGGTCGAGCATGTGCTGGTCAAAGCCTAGCTTGCCGAGGTCGTAAAAATCACCCGCCGATCGGTCGAGCAGACGCATCACGACGCTTTCGCCATACAGTGTCGGCAAGGTGGAAACGCGTAAGTCCACTTCGCGGCCCAGCGTCTTGATCTTGATGCGGCCGTCCTGTGGAAGCCGGCGCTCGGCGATGTTGAGCTTGGCCATCAGCTTCACGCGCGAAATCATCGCGGCTTTCATCTCGCGCGGCGGCGCTTCCTGGTTGTAGAGCACGCCGTCCACGCGGTAGCGCACCCGGAATTCTTTCTCGAACGGCTCGAAGTGAATGTCGCTGGCGCGCTTCTCAACTGCTTGCGCCACGATCGCGTTCACCAGGCGGATCACCGGCGCTTCGCTGGCCATGTCGCGCAAATGTTCTAGATCTTCCGACGCTTCCGCGCCATCGGCGACCATCTCCGCTTCCCGCTGCGCGGTGTCGCCGTAGTACTTGTCGATCACGTCGAGGATCTCCTGTTCGGCAGCCAGCACGGCCTGAACCTTGAGCCCCGTGCACTGGCGAACCGCGGCGATGGTCTCGACATCCAACGGATCGGCCATCGCGAGCGTGACCGTATGGTCATCGCGGCTTACCGGCAAACAGCGGAACTGGCGCAGAAAACGCGGCGAGAGCGCTTCGGTTTCCGGTGATACCGCCGGCGGCCCCTCAATCGCGACCAACGGAACGTCCCACTGCTCGGCCAACGCCGCCAGCACGTCGCGCATGGCCACCATGCCCATGTCGACCAGCGTTTTGCCGATCTTGTCGCCGCGCTCCTTCTGCAATTCGAGCGCGCGCTCGAGATCTTCGGCGGTGATGAGCTTGCGCTCAATGAGAATCTCGCCGAGTCGCATATTTCAGAACTCTTCGATTACGATGGATGCTTTGTCGGCTTGCAGCAGCACTCGCTTGGGCGCGTGCATCACGATTTGGGCAGGCATTCCTGACTTGTCTTCCCAGTTCCAGTAGAACAACGAGACTCCCAGCACCACCTGCTCGTCCGCGGGCACAGCGTCAAGCGACTTGGCCGAATCAACCAGCATCCCTTGCATGGCCTCTCGCAGTTTTGCCATTCGCGACACTTTCTTCTCGTGAGTGCGCTTGATTTCTTCCTGACTCGCTTGCGGATGGAACGGCGTGATGCCGGCCGCCGGGGCCAGATTCACTTCGCTCATGAAAACCGCGCCGTAGCCGGTGATGTAGACGCCCTGCGTCAAGCCCATCACCTCGGCCGGATCGCCCGGCCAAAGCACGGTCATCTTGCGGTCCATGCTCTTCTCCATGGCCTCGACCATGGCCCGATTCGGCTTGCTGGCCATGCTCCCGCAAGCAAACGCAAGCGCCATAAATACCGCGATCGCGGTGAGTCTCATTGCGCTGGCCTTATGTCGTTGCCGGCCACCAGCCAGCGATTCATCTTCTTTTCGTAATACGCGATGGTCTGTTGCGCCGCCGCCAGATCCGCTAATCGCTGCGACTCA
>JBGPSX010000226.1:0-6603 GCA_041490325.1 Bryobacteraceae bacterium
CTCGCACTTTAATTCCACCGCGAGCATCGTGACCGGCAACTGGCAGCGTGTCGACGATTTTGGATTTCAGCCACCCGCCGGCCCCACACTGTTTGAGTACTATCGCAAGCTCACCGGCGCGGGACCGCTGGATGCCTGGGCGGTTGCCACCAACAAGAGCTTTTCATCCATGGGCTGGGGCTCGGATCGCGCTTTCGGACAACCCTATGGTGCGAACGTCGTGCTTCCCAAACAGCTTCTCCTCGAGGCGGTTCAAGAGGTCGTGAAGAAGGGCTCGAAAGAAGGCGTGGCGAATCGCGAGAATGTGCTCCGCCAATTAGGCAACGTGCTGGATGAAGGCTACGAGGGCGTAGGTTGGACCATCTTCAAAGCCGGGAACAAGTTGAACCAGCACGTGCGCGACACCCTGGTGCGCGGCCTGGTGGAATACATCAATGGACCGGAGACTCCGAGTTCGGGCGACGAACTGACGTTCTTCATCACGCGCGAAATCATGCGCGAGTTCAAGCCGCGGCTCATGCTCGTTAATTTTTGGGACATGGATGTCGCGCACTGGGGCTCTTACTCGCTGTACCTGAATGCCATCACGAGGACCGATCGTCTTACCGGCATGCTTTGGGACGAGATTCAAGCCAACGCCAACTACAAAGGCAAAACGACGATGCTGGTTCTGCCGGAACTCGGGCGTGATGGAGATATCAATGCCGCGAACGGGTTCCTGAATCATCGCAGCGGCGATCCCTCCTGCCGCAATACGTGGCTGCTCGCCATGGGCGTGGCGGTTCCGCCCGGTGAAACGGATCGGCCGGTGCACCATATCGATGTCGCCGCGACAGCCGCGGAATTATTGAGCTTTAAGGCTGCCGGAATCGCCGGCACTCCCATGCGAGAGCTGTTTTTGTAATGCCCGCGAGCGCTCTGAGAGTTTCCGCCGCCTTGCAAGGCCTCCTCGACAAAGGTGTTCTCGACCGTCTTCCCGTTTCGTTCTCGGCTTTCTGCATCGATCAGATGCGCGAATGGGATCTGCTCTTCCCCGCCGAACATAGTTACTACGAACGGCTGGTGGGTCTGTTCGATCGGTCCGCGCCGCAATCGGTAGAACGCTTGTTTGCGCCCATTCGCGAGATCGAGCAGAAGATGGGCGTGAATGACAAGACCTGGCCTGCGGGTCGATTCACACTGGAGCAGGTCGATTTTCTCAATCGTAATCCTCACTATCCGGAGTGGCGGCGCGCTGTTGCGGCGGTGTTCGCTGAGATCGATCCGGTGCTCGACGCTGAGATCGCTCGCGGAGGGCACGCGCGGCTGGTAATCGTGATCGCGCCCGCGGATCTTCCCGTTGACGTGGGTCGAATGTGGACGCGACTCGAGAAGCGGGGTAAGCGGATCGGCCTTGAGACGCCCGAGCACGTCGAAGAATTTGTCCCGATGCTTTTGACCGGAGAGAAGAGCGGAAAGGCGCCGACCATCGCCGAGCGGTTTGCCTCTGACAAAAAGGGCGGGGCGTATAGTTCCTGGATTGTCGAGGTTGGCGGCGCAGTGTCGCAGCTTGGAACCGATTCGAAATCGGTGGTGAAGTACAGCTACGCCGCTCTCGACACTTATCGAAAACGGCTCATGCAGGAAGTGCAGCACGTAGTGGAGGGGCAGGATGTCCCCGGCCCGCGCCAGCTCAGCGCGCGGCTGAAGCAATTGAAAATTCTGGCTTCTGAGGGGCATCTGGCGCGGGATCCGATCCTGGCCGAGTTTGCGCGCGCCATCCTTCTGAGCGGCAATGGAACTCTACTCATCAACAACACCTTCGTTGAATGGGCCACGATTCAAGCCGTCCGGCGGGCGCGTCCGTCCGTGGCGATCGTTTCCTTCGGCATTCGCAACAAGGTAAAGCCGTTCAGCAGTTTGTTGATCTACGCCGACCAGGAAGCAGTGAGCCCGATCCCATCGCAGATGGACTCGCTCGGCTCCTATGTCGATCTGGAAGTGTTTTACCAATATATCCTGCAGGAATTCGAGAAATACGCTGAATATAAAAACAATACGGCCTATTTGTTCGTGGGTGAAGGCATGGAGGAGGGGCTGGTCATCGGGCCGCCGGATTTCCCGCTGGTCGCGGCCAAGGGGCCTTTCGCGTTGCCCGCCGTGTTCAAACACGTGACCGAATGGCTCGGCGTCTAGCAAAATGGGGGAACCGCTCCTTGCAGTCACGGCTCAGAATGCATATTTCGCATCACCAACGCTAACCCTACACCCGCCCACCCAAACCCGGATAACCGAAAACCCGCTAGCCGAGCCGCGACCAAAGGGAGCGGTCCTCAATCGATGAATCGCCGCGAGTTCATTAGCGGGCTTGCCCTCGCGGCATTCTTGAAGCCGAAGCACTGCTCCGCCGATCCGTTTCCCGCCCACTTCCGCCGAGCCAGTCCGTACGAGTCGCTCACCCAGTACATCGTGCCGGGCGGTGACGAATTTCCGGAAGAGAAGGCGGCGATGGAGATTACCTCCGCGCTGCGGCAGTTGATCAGTAAACGAGCTGTTCCTCTGGCGCCGGATTTCAAAGGCAGTTCTCCGGCGCCGGTTCGGTATCGTGCCGTAGCGGATGACGTGGGTGAAGCAGAGTTCAGCGCTGGCCCGAGTTCGTTTGTCGACGGCTTCCAAGAATGGCTGGCTTCGCTCGGAGTGGTGCGCGATGCCCGCTATTACGTGCTCCCCGGCGGCATGGTCCGATTCGAAATCGAGAGCGCGGCCGAGTATCGCGTGGGCTTGTGGAAGCAGAAATGGAAGGATGGGCGGCTGGTGGAGTTTGAGCCGGTTCGCGAAACGGTCACTCGATCGCGGAAGCCATTGTTCCGGGATGTGACTAACGAGCTGTTTGGTTCCACGCCTTCCTTTCGCGAACAAATGCTGCGCGGCACTCCCTACTGGCGCGCGCGCCTTGACTCGGCATCTGGCATCGACATCTACGGAAACAATGGAATCGCAGCCGGCGACATTGACAACGACGGCTTGGATGAAATCTACGTGTGTCAGCCCGGCGGCCTGCCGAATCGCCTCTACAAAATTCAAGACGGAAAGATGGTTGACATATCGGAGAAAGCCGGCGTCGGCTTGCTGGATGACACATCCTGTGCGTTGTTTCTCGACCTCAGGAATAGCGGCCATCAGGACCTGGTGGTGCTTCGCGCAGCCGGTCCGCTGTTGTTTCTCAATCAGGGAGACGGCGCCTTCGCACTGAGGCCCGACGCGTTTCAATTCCGCAATCGGGCGGAAGGCAGCTTCACGGGAATGTCGGCAGCCGACTACGATCATGATGGCCGCATCGATCTCTACCTTTGCACCTATACCTACTTTCAGAGCGAAGATCAATATCGCTATCCGATCCCTTATTACGACGCGCAGAACGGCCCGCCCAATTATCTGTTTCGCAACCAACTCGCCGCCGACGGTTCCGGCGTCTTTATGGACGTTACCCAGGCCGCAGGTCTCAATCAGCACAACAATCGCTTCAGCTTTGCACCCGCCTGGTGCGATTACGATAGTGACGGCTGGCCGGATCTGTACGTCGCGAACGACTTCGGCCGCCACAATCTCTACAAGAACAACGCAGGGCACTTCGAGGACATCGCACCCAAGGCCGGTGTAGAAGACATCGGACCCGGCATGAGCGCGGCCTGGTTCGACTACGACGGCGATGGGCGCCAGGACCTCTACGTGTCCAACATGTGGAGCGACGCCGGTCAGCGCATCACGCATCAGCCTGCCTTCCGCCCGGCGCGCGACCAGCAGTTACGCGAGGCCTACCGCCGCCACACGAAAGGCAATTCGCTGTATCGCAATCGAGGCGACGGAGCGTTCGAGGAAACCAGTGCCGAGCAAGGCGTCGAGATGGGCCGTTGGGCCTGGAGCGCTGACGCGCACGATTTCGACAACGATGGATCGCCCGAAATCTTCGTCACGTGTGGCATGCTCACCGGATCGCGGACCCCCGACTTGATGAGCTTCTTTTGGCGGCAAGTGGTCGCGAAATCGCCGGCGATCCTCGAACGTTCCGAAGAATATGAAAACGGTTGGAACGCCATCAATCAGTACATTCGCGAAGGCTATAGCTGGAACGGCGGCGAACCCAACGTCTTCTACGCGCGGCGCAATGGCCGCTACTACGACTTCTCGGGTGTGAGCGGCCTTAATTGTACGCTCGACGGTCGCGCCTTCGCCGTTACGGATTTCGATGGCGACGGGAATCTCGATCTACTGCTCAAGAGCCGCTTGGGTCCGCAGTTGAAGGCCTTCGCCAACGATTGCGCCGGCGAACGCAAGGCGATCACGATTCGCCTGATCGGTACGAAATCGAATCGCGACGCGATTGGCGCGCGCGTGGACGTCGATGGCGTGGTGAAGTTTGTGAACGCGGGCTCTGGCTATGTCTCGCAACACACCAAGGTCTTGCACTTCGGGTTGAGAGAAAAGACCGAAGCAACGCGCGTCGAGATTCTCTGGCCGTCGGGCGAACGCCAGCAGTTTCGCGGACTGGCGGCCGGCTTCCGGTACGAGATCACGGAGGGCGCGCCCGCCTTCAAGAAACAGGCGTTCGCAAAGCGAGGTTTAGCCAACGCCACGGCGCCGCTCATCGCTGACAACGAATCGAGGAATCACGAAACTTGGCTGCTTGAGCCGGTTCCGTTGCCTGACAAACGCAAGGGTCCGGGACTCTTGTACCTTGGCGAAGGTGAGAAACCAACTCTTTCCGGCAACGTGGAAGTCGTCAATCTCCGAAACGAACCGGACCACGTCGCAGCCGCCTATGCAATCTTTCGCCGATACCTTTTAGATTGGCGTCCTGGGTTGGTGCTGCCGTGGATACTCCTGATCGATGAACGAAGTCGAGTCCACAAGCTTTACGCGACGCTCCCCGATGCCGTCACACTGGCTGCCGACCTCAAGCTGATGCGCGAAGAAAACCGGCAACGTTTGGCCCTGCCCTTTGCCGGAGACTATTTCGCGCAGCCTCGCCGCAACTATTTCAAATTGGGCGCGGCCTTTTATTGGGCCGGCTATCCCGAGCAAGCGCTCGGATACCTGGAGGAAACGGTGCGACAAGCGCCCGACAATGACAAAGCTCTGAATGCGATTGGTCAGATTCACCTCGAGGCCGGCCGCTACGAAGCAGCGCGATCTCTTTTGGAGCGAGCCGTCGTCGTCAATCCACGATTGGGCGAAGCTTGGAACAATCTTGGCGGAGTGGAATCCGCCGCCGGCAACTTGCAGAAAGCTTTAAGGCATTATGAACGCGCGATGGAATTGCTTCCCAAAGCGGCCTACCCGCTGGTGAACGCCGGCGAGGCACAGGTGCGGCTCGGCGACGCGCACGCTGCCGAGTCCCTGTTCCTGCGTGCCTTCAAGATCGATCCCAACGATGTCGAAGCGCTCAATCAACTCGGGCTGCTGGCCGCGCGGCAGCAACAGAACGCTCGCGCGAAAGAGTTCTTCCAAAAAGCCATCACGCTCAAGCGCGACTACGCTGGCGCGATCAACAATCTTGGAGTATTGTATCTGCAGATGGGTCAAGCGAACGACGCGATCGCCGCCTTCGAATACGGTATCAGCGTAGCGCCGCTCGAACAGGATTTGTACATGAACCTGGGCCGCATTTACGTGACGCAAGGCAGCCGCGACAAAGCCCGCGAGGTGATGCAGCGCTTACTTGAGAAGCAGCCCGGCAACGCAGCCGCCACAAAAGCGCTGCGCGATTTGGAGACCCGATGACTGGCGCGCTCCTGTTCCTTTTTCTCGCCCAGGACCCACGCATCGCCGAGCTGATCCGCCAAATCGCGGCATCCGGTCAAGTGGCAGAAATCGCGACCCCGGTTGTGGATCGCCTGGCCCCGACAACCCAGATTTCCCCTGGCACCCCTCCGTTACTGAGCTTCCGCGCCTTCGAAGGAAAATTGCGACACCGCTTCGGCGACCTAGACCTGGTGCTGGATGACGCCGGGCATTAGGCGTAGCGTACGCACTCTTGCGTGCCGCGTTCGCACTCATGCGAACGCCCGGCTCTTCTTGACGCTATTCCTAGCGACGTTTGCCACCGCCCAAACAACAACCGAAGCCCTGGAACAATTTCACCGAGGCCAATACGCCGCCGCTCGCCAGGCACTAGAAAAAATCGTCACGAGCTCCCCAAACGACCCTGTCGCCCGCACGTTTCTCGCCCTGAGCCGAGCCGCAACGGGCGCATGCGAAACCGCCAACGTCGATCTAGATCGCGAATTCCGACAGAATCAAGACGCCACCCTACGCCGGCTCTCAGGTATCGCGCTAGTGCAGTGCCATCTAGCCCGCAACCACACGGAAGAAGCCTGGCCAATCCTGGATCAACTACAAAAAAGTTTCCCCGCCGACGCCGACGTGCTGTATGAAACCGCCAAGCTACACATGAAAGCCTGGAACGACGCGGTGTTCCAGATGTACCAGAAAGCACCCGGGTCGTTCCGCGTGAATCAACTCTCCGGCGAGATTTTCGAAATCCAGAACCGTTATCCCGAAGCCGCCGCCGAGTATCGCAAAGCCATCGAGAAGAATCCAGCCGCACTGAATCTGCATTACCGC
>JBGPSX010000227.1:0-6596 GCA_041490325.1 Bryobacteraceae bacterium
ATAACGCGGGTCATGTTACGGTCCAACGGCAAGCTCCTCTCGCGCACCCTCGAGAACAGAGTTTCAAGCCCCGAGGCCAGCCCCTCGATAGCATCCAGATCCATGGCGCGCGCCGCGCCCTTCAAACTGTGTGCGCGGCGGAACGCCTCATCCAGTTCGGTCCGGCCCTTCGTTTCCCTCACGTTTTCGAACAACCCGAGGATCGACCGAATATGTTCCAGATGTTCGTCGTGCTCGCCCTGAAAAATGGCGGCGAGCTTTTGGTGAATATCGGTCAAAGCCGGTACCGCTCCGTCGTCGTGCGAAGTTGCATGCCAAGGTCCGTGAGATTGGCGGCGGCTTTTTCCGTCTGCCGGGTGCTGGTGGCGGCCTGCTCGCTGGCTCGGCTCATATCCTTCAGTGCTCGCATTACGTTCTCAAAGCCGATTTGTTGCTGGTTGGTGCCGGCTACAATCTGCTGAGATGCCTGCACGCTCAGGTCAATGTTGGCGGTCAGATTGCGAATTGCCACCGCGGCCACATCCGCCTGCTGTTTTCCCAGGTCGACCCGTTTCACCGCTTCCTCGGTCAGCATCACGGAGGTGTTGATGCTTCTCTGGATGTCTCCCAAGATGGTCTTCACCTGGACCGTGGCGGCCTTCGATTGGTCGGCCAGATTCTTGATTTCGCCAGCCACCACGGAAAAGCTTCTGCCGTGTTCCCCGGCGGCGGCGGCTTCAATAGCGGCGTTCAAGGCCAGCAGGTGCGACTGTTCCGCGATATCGTTTACGGTGGCGAGAATGTCACCCACCAACTGAGTCTTTTCGCTGAATGACACAATGTTCTGGGCCACCGCCTCGGCTTGCTCGCGAATCGCTTCCACGGTCTGGTTGGCCTTCTGGACCGCCTCTAAGCCTGAAGTATTGGCGATATGGACGGCCTCCCCGGTGGCGGTAACCTGCTTGGCTCTTTCGGCGATCTGAAGACAGGATTGGCTGACCTGCTGCATGGTGGCGTTGGTTTCCTGATAAGCCGCCACTTGCTCCCCGGTGACGGCGGACTGTTCCCTGGCGGAAGCCAGAATTTCCATCGTCGCGGAGTTGAGATTTTCGGCCGCGGCGCGCGTCTCCGTGGCCATGACCCTCAGCCGGGTCACCATCTGATTCAGACCGTGAGCCAGTTTCCCCAGCTCGTCAACGCCCTCACGGGCGGATTTCTGGGTCAAATCCCCTTCTCCGACGGAAGTCACGAATTGCTGGAATTCGCCCAAGGGGCGCGTGATCGAACGGTGGGTCGCGATCCCCATGAAGGCCGCCAATGCAAAACCAACCAGACTTCCGTATAGGATGATTCGATTGGTGCTCTGAGCTCCGAGCTGAGCGATCCGCTCCCGCTCATTCAGAAGAGCGCGTTCCTCGTTCTCCACCACCGCCAGCGAGCTCCGGATCTCAACGTTCGCTGGCTGCATTGCCACAATCGCGGCTGCAAAACCATTTTCTTTACGCACCTTAGAGAGGTGCATCAAGTCGGTGAGCCGGCTGTCGATCAGCGGATTCAAAACATCGAGCCGGCGCTGTTGAGCGGGATTGTCGATCGTGAGCGTTCGAAGCCGTTTCCGGCCCTCGGCCAAGCGCGTCCGTAAGCCCTCGATCGATTCTAGGAAACGCTCATCGCCAGTCACCGCGTGTGCGCGGCAGGTGCTTTCGAACTCGAGCACATTGGAGCGGATGTCCTCAACTTCGCCGATCACAAGAAATGTGTGCCGCACCCAGTCGTTCGCTTCCAGCAGGTATTCCGTGCTCCGGTACGCGGCGACTCCTGTTATGGCGATGAACAACATCGCCAAACCGTAGCCCAGAAGAATCTTTTTTCCGATTGTCAGTTTCACGTTGTAACTCCCTTGTGTAGTTCCGCAAGACCTAGCTCCGCAAAGAGCGCTTCGGTGCTGAGTAGCATCAACAGGTCCTTGGTCGATCCCTTGATGTGTTCGGACCATCCTTGATCGCCAGTCCCGGGCGGTGCGAGGTCTTCGGAGCCGATCCACAGGATTTGCTCCACGCTATCTATCTGCAGACCCATCTCGCGTCCCTCCTTGCGCAGCAGAATCACTCGCGCAAGATCGCCATCCGGAACCGTCTCAATACCCAGCCAGCGCCTCAGATCGATCACCGGCCGAATCTCGCCGTGCGCGTTGATGACTCCCGCAAACACCGCCGCCGCTCCGGGAACCGGCGTCGGGCGGACTGGCGGTAAGACCTCGGCCACGTCCGGAAGATCGATACCATAGCGCTCCTTTCCGATTCCCAGAACGAGTACCGGCAAGAGGTCTTGTCCGGTTCCAGCGGGAACTGGACGTTGTGAGAGCCGATGGGCCCGCTCGCGCCAGACCGCCTCCATCCGCTGCTGGTCAGAATGGAGCGCCGTTGAGGATGAGCTTGTTGTCATGATCCACTCGGGTTTTCCAGATGCATTTTCGTTAGTTCCATCAGTTCGGTAACGGTTATTCCGGGTCCAGCCGCAACGATCGCGTCATCCGGCATGCCAGCCAGGACTTTCAGGACATTGCCGAAGGACCGCGCGGCCGCGCGTATTTTCCGATCTCGTTTCAGAGCCAGACCGAGATGGTAGTGAGCCATCGCAAACTTCCGATCGAGGTAGATGGCTTGGCGCAACGATCGCTCCGACTCGTCTATGATTCCGAGGTTCTCGAAAACCAGCGCCTGGTGGAAATGGATGGCGGGATTCAATCTTTCCTGCGCCAGCAATCGTTGACCATACTCAGCCGCGGCTTGCCAATCGCCACGATCGGTGAGTTGGCGTAGTCCTTCCATATCGGCCCGGCCCGGCTCGCCCGGCGGCTTGGCCAATGGCTCGGCTGGCGGCCTGGGAGCGGCCAGCGGCCTGGGCGGTTCCGCTGCCACTTCCATCCACCCACCTGGAAGTGCCTTTTTTTGATAGAGGCTCGCCCCGGTGGCATTCACAGTACGGAAGGCCTTGTAGTTCTCCAGGTCACACTCAGACGCGCCTACCACCAGCCAACCCTCATCCTCTAGAGATTGGTGAAAATGTCCGATCAAGCGCCGAGTCACCTCCGGAGCGAAATAAATCATAACGTTGCGGCACAGAATCAGATCGAAGTAAGAGCCAGCGGCCAATGGCGTGGAGAATTCGCTCCCGGCCAGGTTCATATAGTGAAATGAAACCCACTGTTTGTATCGGGGATGAATGGTCCAGATCAGACCCGCATTAGAAAAGCACTGGCGCTTCACTTCATCGGAGGTGGAACGAAGCGCCCATGCTTGGAATTTACCCTCTGCCGCCTGGGTCAGATAGCTCCGGTTCAAGTCAGTAGCATAAATCGCGACCTGCCAACCGTCGATTTTATCGGCCAGCTCACGCGCCAGCAAGATTGCGAGCGAGTAAGGCTCGGCGCCGGTGGCGCAGCCGGCGCTCCAGATTCGTAACTGCCGGGAGAGGCGGTTGCGCTCCAGGATGTCTGGAAGAATAATGTCGCGAATCGCGGCAAATTGCGCCTCGTCACGAAAAAAGTAAGTTTCCCCAATGGTGAGTTGGGAAATTAGAACGTCCATCTCGGCGCTGCCTTTCTCGCCAGCGGCCAGGAACTCGGCGTAGGAGGAGCAGTCGCGCAGCCCCAGATCGGAAAGTCTCTCGGCGATCAGCTCGGTGAGTAGTATGTCCCGGTCCGCGTAGAAGGCCAGACCGGTCGACGCGATTAGATGGTCCTTCAGCCGGCCATAGGCTGGGTCATGAGATGGACAATTCACTTGCTCTCCTGCATGTGGAGCAGTCGCGCCTGCGACAGGGCGCAATAGTCGGCCAATAAACGATCTTCGCTCGCGTTCAGGAGGGTGGCCGGTGCAAGCACGTGAATCAGATCGCCGGCGAGTTGCATCGCAGCCGTTGCGCAACCCTGGAAAGTGCAATCTTCGGGTATGTCCAAGAGCGGCGCGGAAGACATCGGCACGATGCCCCGAACGGAGTCCGCCAGAATGCCGATCGGGCCCCGGACTCCACGCAGGACAATCATGGGCGTGTGCAGTCCCGGCTGCTGCTCGGCAAGATCGAAGAGCCGGTCCATGCGAACAATCGGAATGGCGGTACCTCTCAGATCCAGGAAACCTGCCAACCCCGAAGGCAGACCCGGCGGACAGGAGAGCTTGGCCATGGGCACGACTTCACGCACTGCCTCCAGCGGGAACGCACAGTTCAGTCCGCTCGAGTGAAAGACCAGAAGATTTTGCGTGCGCTCCTGGGGATCGCCCATGACTACACAGATCGGCATGTTTTCTACTACGCATTGAGAAAACTGAAAACGGCGGTATCGGCCAGAGGAGTATTTCGGATGGCCTATTCCAGTGGGACTATGCTCGAGTTGCCAAACAACCGCGCAAGCACGGCTTCCGTTCCGCGCACTGGGATAAAATGCGGGGATACATGAAGAGCGGTCTGCTGGTCAGCATGGTGTTGTTCGCGATCGCCTGCTGTCTTCCGGCGCTGGAATTCAAGAATAGCCACGGCCCGAATGATGTCATGTTGGGTCTAAGGGCTCTCGCCGTCGGCTGGTCCGGCATCTTCGCCGCTGTGGTGGCTTGGTATGCGAATCCGGTGTGGGTTCTGGGCTTGCTACTGGCGGTATTCCGCAACCCTTGCCGGCTGCGATCGCTTGCTCCACGTTCTCGATTATCGGGCGTGAGCTGCCGGGCGACGAGGGCAACGTGACGCGCAGCACTGTCATTCGATTGCTTCCCGGATTTTACGTTTGGATAGCCAGCTTCGTGACTCTGCCATTGGCCGCGCTCATCCAAAGGGCAAAGTAGTCGCGGCCATGAACGCCGGTTGTTATCTACTCGGCTGCTTTCGTGAGAACTGACGTGGCGCACGCACTCCTGCGACGCACTCTTGCGTGCCGCGCCGGCACTCGTGCCGGAGCTTGGCGGTTTGAATTCACGGCGTGCGCATGAGTGCGCACGCAGGAGTGCATGCGCCACAAGGCAACTAACCTTGCTGCGCGGCTTTTGTTCGCCTGGATGCAATCTCAGCGCGGATGCCTTTCATGCGTTCGCGCAGCGCGGCAACTTTCTGCCGGCCGTCCGGCGTTGCGTCAATCACTTTTTCGAGGTTCGCGGCAAATTGCGGTCCAATATTCTTCCGGATGTCGCCCAGCAGCGCCTCCACCTTTGAAAACACGCCGATATGTTCACCATTGGTGCTATTGAAAAAGTCCAGACTGATAGCCCCTTGGTTGACCATCGCTGCAGCCATGTCCCAGTAGCTGACGACCATGCGCATGTGGCCGCTGTGCGGACCCATGATGACTTCATTGAAATCGGCCATCGATTGCGGATTAAACTCGAGAAAATACCAGTCGCGCGCTTGGCGCATGGTGTCTTCGCGGCGCAGCTCGTACAACTTCAGGATGAGGCCTGCTTCTTCTTGTTTCGACATATATGGATCCTCCTTATTGCGGAGTCCAGCGCTCATGTGGATCGGGACTCGCGATGTTATTTTAACAAACGCAAGCCCCGGTCCGAACTAGCACGGTGTCAGAAGCTGTACTTCAAACCGAATTGCAGATTGCGCGCACCCACCGAAGTGTTCACCACGCCTTCGTTGCTGCCGCCGTGGACGTCGATGGAGTAGCCCTGCACCGTGAAGATCGGCGAGTTGAACGCGTTGATCGCTTCGGCGCGGAATTCCACGCTCTGACGTTCCGTGACGAAGAACTTCTTCGAGAATCCAACGTCCACCTGCTTGATGCCGGGACCGCGTTCGGTGCTGACGCCGCAATTGCCGAAATGCCCTGGCGCGGGATCCTTCATCGTGCTCGAATCGAACCAGACGTAGCCGCCGTCTTTGAAATTCTTATACGGCGTTTGCTTGGACGGCGCGATGCAATCGGGACGAGGTTGGAACGATCCGGTACCGGGATCGCCCGCCCAATCGAGCATCGAGATCGGGAAGCCGCCGTGCACCGTGAAGACCGTGTTCACCTGCCAATCGCCGAGCACCGCGTTGACGAACTTGTTGGCGTCTTTGCCATAAAGGCGATGCTTGCCGAAGGGTAGCTCATAAGTCACGTAGCCGTTGAAGACCTGCGCGACATCGTGATCGCAAAGCCCGTAGTCGAGGTTGATGTCATACACGTTCTGCTGGAATGCGACGTCGGCGCTGGCCTGGCTGGCTTGCGCGTCACCGTAGCGGCCGTAGTAACCCTGGTTGTTAGTCAGGCATTTCGACCACGTGTAATTTGTTTGGAAGGCCAGGCCGCTGCTGAGCCGCCGTTGGAACGCAAGCTGAAGCGCATTATAGTTTTGACGCCCGATCGTCGAGTTCAAGCGAACTTGCCCGGTGCCGGCGTTCTTCAACGCCGGATTTCCGGAAAGGTACGGACCGGGAATAACCGTCCCGTTCGACTGCAAAACACCCTGTCCGGCGTTCAGAATCGAGGCGAGATGGTCGGTATGCTGCCCGACGTAGGCTGCCTGCAGCGTAGTGGCATTTCCGAACTGCCGCTGGATTGAGAAGTTCCACTGATTGGAAACCGCGGGGCGATAGTTGTAATCCTGCATGTGCAGCCGGACCCCGGCGAAGCAAGC
>JBGPSX010000228.1:0-6584 GCA_041490325.1 Bryobacteraceae bacterium
AAGATGAAGTCGTGGGCGGATACCGAACCGCGCTGTGGACACTGCTCGGCGCGGTCGGCCTGGTCCTATTAATCGCGTGCTCGAACCTGGCAAATCTACTTCTCGCCCGAGCGTCGGCGCGAAGCCGCGAAGTGGCGATCCGTAGCGCGCTCGGCGCCACGCGGTTTGACTTGATTCGCCAATTGCTGACAGAGAGCCTGTTGCTCGCGGGACTCGGCGGAGCGCTCGGCATCCTGCTTGCCCGCGGCGGACTGCGCTTGCTGCTTTCTCTCAGTCCAGCCGATCTCCCCCGCACGTCTGAAGTCGCACTGGACGCCGGCGTACTCAGCTTTGCCGTCGGCGTCAGCGTGCTTTCGGGAATTCTATTCGGACTCGCTCCCGCTCTGCACGCAACACGTTTGGAAATAGGAACAGAACTGAAGACGCGCTCCCGCCCGATGGGTGCGTCCAGCGCTCCGCGCAGCATTTTCGTCATGGCCGAAGTCGCGCTCTCCATCGTGCTCCTGATCGGCGCCGGCCTGTTCTTGAAAACGTTTCTCCGCATGCAGGCCGTCAGCCCCGGCTTTCCGGCCGATCATCTTCTGCTGATGCGCCTGTCGCTGCCCAAGGACAACTACGCCACCGCCGCCTCCATGCGAAAGTTCTACGACAATCTGAAACAGCACGTCGCCGTCCTGCCCGGCGTGCAATCGGTGGCGCTTGCATCGGTGCTCCCGCTGAGCGCCATGAATGTTCGTAGCGAGTTCTACATCTCCGGACGCACGCCGGCATCGCCCGTGGACGTTCCCGCCGCGCAAAACCGCTGGATCAGTCCCGGCTATTTTCGAAGCATGGGAATTCCGATCATGGAAGGCCGTGAGTTCTCCGAACACGACACTGAAACCAGTGCGGGCGTCGCAGTGGTGGATCAAACTCTGGTGAAGAAGTATTGGCCCAACCGAAGTCCGCTCGGTCAGCACTTTCAGCTTCAGGGTAGGGACTTCGAAGTAGTGGGCGTAGCCGGAAACGTCAAGCACGACACTTTAGGCGAAGACCCGTCGCCGACCTTGTACGCGCCGTTCTCACAAGTGGTGACCGCGGGATTTCCGTTTCTTGCAAACAGCTTCAGCTTCGTAGTGCGAACGGCATCCGACCCGCTCGCGCTCACCACCACAGTTCGCCGTAAACTGCGCGCGGTGGACGCCAACGTACCAGCCTCCAGCGTCAAGACCATGGATCAATTTCTCTCCGCGGCCATAGGCCCCAGGCGTTTTAATCTGCAGCTCATGCTCGTATTCGCCGCCTCCGCGCTGCTGCTGGCGGCCATGGGACTCTACGGCGTGGTCTCGTACGCAGTCGTCCTGCGTACCAGCGAAATCGGTGTTCGCATGGCATTGGGCGCCGATCGGGCAAACATCCTGAAACTGGTTGTCGGCCAGGCATTGCGATTGGTGCTGGCCGGGCTTGCGGTTGGCCTGATCGCATCCATCGCCTTGGCGCGCATAGCACGAAGTTTGCTATTCGAGACGAGTGCAGCCGACCCGGCCACATTCGCCAGCGTCGCAATCTTGTTCGTAATTGTCGGCATCGCAGCCGCGGTCCTACCCGCGCGCCGAGCCATGCGCGTGGACCCGCTTATCGCTTTGCGTACCGATTAAGAAACGTTGTGTCGACCTTGCCCGCGATAAAATCCGGATCGCTCATGACCTTCTGATGTAACGGAATGGTGGTGTAAATCCCCTCCACGACGAACATCTCCAGCGCCCGGCGCATGCGCACGATCGCTTCAGTCCGATCGCGTCCATGCGCGATCAATTTCGCAACCAAAGAATCGTAGTACGGAGGAATCACGTAGTCGGTATAGACCGCGGTGTCCACACGAATCCCAATGTCGCCCGGCAGATTCAGTCCTGTGATGCGCCCCGGCGACGGCGCAAACGTGTCCGGATTCTCAGCGTTGATGCGGCATTCGATGGCGTGCCCTTGGAACACGATCGGCTGGGAGATAATCTCCGGCAGCTTGTATCCGGCGGCGATGAGAATCTGGCTCTTCACCAAATCGGTACCAGTAATCGATTCCGTGATGGGATGCTCCACCTGGATTCTCGCATTCACTTCGATGAAGTAAAGTTTTCCGGCCTCATCCATGAGGAACTCGATCGTTCCGGCATTGGTGTAGCCGATCTGGCGCATGGCCTCGCGCAAACGATCCATCATCTGCGTACGCAACTCGGGACTTACGGCCGGCGACGGCGCCTCTTCCAGCAGTTTCTGATGCCGGCGCTGGATGGAGCATTCGCGCTCGCCCAAAATTTCGACAGTGCCGTGCTCGTCAGCCAGCACCTGAAACTCGATATGCCGCGGCGCCTCGATCAGCTTCTCCATGTACACGTCCGGGCACGTGAATGAAACTTGCGCTTCGTATTGGGCTTGATTCAACAGCGTCGGCAATTCCGACGCTTCGCGAACCACGCGCATGCCCCGGCCACCGCCGCCCGCCGAAGCTTTGAGCATAACGGGATAGCCGATTCGCTCAGCCACCTCAAGCCCCTCTTCGGGACTCTTCAGAATTCCCTCCGATCCCGGCAGGATCGGCACGCCGCACTTGGCCATCGCGGCCCGGGCGTGCTGCTTCAGACCCATGGAGCGCGTGATCTCTGGCTTCGGTCCGATGAACTTGATTTCGGATGTCTCGCAAACTTCCGCGAAGTCTGCGTTCTCGCTCAGAAAGCCGTAGCCGGGATGAATCGCGTCGACATTCGTGATTTCAGCCGCGCTGATCACAGAAGGAATATCCAGATAGCTGCGCGCGCTCTTGGCCGGCCCAATGCAAATGGCTTCGTCCGCGAATCGCACATGCAAACTGTGGCGGTCGGCTTCCGAATAAACAGCCACGGTCTTGATCCCCAGATCCTTGCAGGCACAGATCACACGAACGGCGATTTCGCCACGATTGGCGATTAGGATTTTTTGGAACATATCAGCGCGGGCGAATAGCGAACAGGGCTTCTCCGTACTCGACCGGCCGGCCGTTCTCCATCAACTTGCCCACGATGGTGCCGGCCACTTCGGACTCAATCTCGTTCATCAGTTTCATCGATTCGATGATGCACAGCACCTGGCCGGGTTCTACTTGATCTCCCATTTTGACGAACGGCGGATCGCCCGGTTTACCGGCTTCATAGAATGTTCCAACGATAGGCGACTTCACGATCACCTCGTTGCCGGCCGGAGCTGCCGGTCCTGACGATGCCGCGGGTACAGGCGAATTCTGCACGAACGCATCGGACAGGGACGTCACGGCAGGCACACTGAGACCGGCAGGAACCGTGATCTCCTGTGTGGTTGCCATGCTTCGCCGTATGCGCACGCGGTTTTCGCCGCGCTGCAGTTCCAGCTCAGCGATGCCGCTGTCCATAACGAGCTGAATCAAGTCTCGAATTTCGTCATTCGACATGCTAGAGAAGCATTAGCTCCTTAGGAGTGGGCGTCAATACTTCGCACCCGTTCTTGGTCACCAGCACGGTGTCTTCGATGCGAACTCCGCCGAAGTCCCGGACATAAGCGCCAGGTTCAATTGTAATCACCATGCCGGCCTCAAGTCTTGTTTTGTCGAGCCGGCCGATCCGAGGCGCTTCGTGGATCTCCAGACCAAGCCCGTGGCCAGTGGAGTGGACGAACGCCTTTCCGTAGCCTTCCTTCTCGAGCACCCGCCGGGCGCTGCGATCCACCTGCTTGGTCAAAACTCCAGCGCGAATGGCATCCAAGGCAGCCAGTTGCGCCTGAGCGACGGCATCGTACATTCTGCGCGTCCGGGTGTCTGGACGGCCCACGAACAACATGCGCGTCATGTCGCTCATGTAGCCAGCCTGGCAGGCGCCCATGTCGATCAAGAGTAGTTCATTGTTGCGAACCTTCCGGTCTGTTGGCTGCGCGTGCGGCAGAGCGCTGCGCGATCCGCCTGCCACGATGGTTTCAAAGGCTGGCCTTTCAGCACCCAGGCGCCGCATTTGGAATTCCAGCTCGGCGGCGATGGCCGCTTCCGATACTCCGGGCCGGATGGAGCGGATGGTCTTTTCGAATGCCTGGGAGTTTGTCAGAACACTGCGACGTATCCGTGCAACCTCCTCCTCGGACTTGATCATCCGGCGTTCCTCGATCAACGGGCCCATCGGTTTAAGCGTCGCGCCCAGCGGCAGGTTCTGCTTGAGCCGAAGATAAGCATCATAAAGCGTGCGTGACGATTCAAAGCCGATGCGCTTCAGCCGCTTCCGCCGTATCCAATCGACCACCGCGAGTTCAAGATAACCTTTAGCGGGAATCTGCACCTTACAAGTGCATTCCTCAGAAGCCTGGATGGTGAAGCGCGCGTCGGTGAACAGGGTTTGCGAATCGGGCGTCAGCAGCAACAGCGCGTTGTCGCCGGTGAATCCGCTCAAGTAGCGGATATTGGGCAAACCGGAGATCAGGAATGCGTCGACCTTCAGTTCTGAAAATGGAATCACGGAACCAGCAGTAGCTTTCCAGTGGTTTTCCGGCCCTCGAGATCGCGATGCGCCTCGGCGGCGTCGGCCAGCGGATAAACCTTGTGAATATGCAGCTTCAATTTCCCCTGCGCTATCCAGCCGAGAACATCGCCCGCACGCCAGGCCAGCTCTTCTGGCGTTGCCGTGTAGTGCGCGAGTGTAGGTCGAGTGATGAACAGCGAACCTTTCTGACTCAAGAGCAACGGCGCAAACTCCGGCGCCGGCCCACTGGCGTTTCCAAACGTCACCATCATGCCGCGCGGGCGCAGGCAATCGAGGCTGTCCAGGAAAGTCGACTTGCCCACCGAATCGTAGACGACATGCACGCCCTTGGCTTTGGCCTTGAAGTCTTCTTTCGTATAGACCACAACTTCATCGGCGCCCGCGTCCTTGGCGAGCTTGGCCTTCTCTTCGGTACCGGCCGTTCCAATTACGCGTGCGCCACGCATCTTCGCCATTTGCACCAGCACGAGTCCCACGCCGCCGGCGGCTGCGTGAATCAGACACGAATCGCCCGGCTTGAGCGGATACGTGGAATGCGTCAGGTAATGCGCCGTCATGCCCTGCAACATAGCGGCGGCCGCGGTCTGAAAGTCGACCGAGGCTGGAATCTTCACCAGTTGCCAGGCTGGAACAACGGCGTACTCGGCATAGGATCCACGAGCCATGGCATACGCGACGCGATCGCCCGGCGCGACGTTGGTGACATCGGGCGCCACAGCCTCCACGGTTCCTGCGCCTTCGTTGCCCAACACCACGGGTGGCGGCGCGGGATACAGGCCGGTGCGGAAGTAAATATCGATAAAATTAACGCCGGCCGCCGCGATCTTCACCAGCGCCTGGCCAGGGCCCGGCGTGGGCTTCGGCAGTTCGGCATACTTCAGGTTCTCGACGCCCCCGGGCGTTTCGACAAAGACTGCTTTCATAGGGTCCGTAGTTTCCTTCGAAGATGAACAGTTGCGACGTACAGAATCAGGTATAGCAGCGTGAAGGGGAACAACGCCAGCCGCGCGAGCGTGCGGACTGCGCCCGATCCCGTGAGTCCGGCGCGAAACAGGATGAAGTGCCGGATGACGCCCAGGTGCCCGCGATCCAGCCAGAAGTAATCGCCGTTTTCGTTCAACACAAAAACTTTGCCAGGCAGCCGAGCGGCGAGAGCCCACTTCCATTTGTTCATGATGGGCTCGTTGGAGCAGATAATTCCGACCACCTTGTACTGGTTGGCCGCCAGTTCTTTGTAGAGCCGTTTGCGGGAAGGCCGGCCCCGATAGTCGTTGACGCTATAGACTTGACCGCGATCCGCGCGGAAATTCTCGGGCGCGCCCTGGTAGCAGGTCAGCAAGTCGGCCTGCATTTGCGGGTGAATATCGTAGAGGCCTCCCAGCAATTCGTCAAACAACTCGCGCCGGCCGCTCTCGACCAGCAGCACGCGAGAGAACGGAGGGACGGATCTGGACAGGAAATAGCGCATGGATCAGACGGCAACAAACCAAGAATCTATTGTTTCACGTTTTCATTCGCGGTTAGCACATTAGGCTCACGAGCAACGGAACATCGATTCCGAGCCGTGACTAGAAGGAGCGGTTGGCCTGATCTTTCGGCATGCCCAATTCATTCCATCAAATACTTCCAATAACTGTCCGGCTTGATCCAGAGTCCCCTTTGTGATCTGATAATGCGATGTCTCCTCGATACTCGTCACACCCAAAGGAACTCGATCGAAGCTCACGATTTGAGCGCCAGGATAAGTCATGAGAATAGGTGAATGAGTTGCGATCAGAAACTGAGACTTTCCAGCCTGGACACGATCATGGATCAGAGCCAGAAGCGCGAGTTGCCGTTGAGGCGAAAGCGCCGGCTCCGGCTCGTCCAACAGAAACAGTCCCTGCTTTATTCGATTTTGAAGAACGGCGAGAAATGCTTCGCCATGAGATCGCGTATGCAGAGAACGCCCGCCGTAGCGGCCATAAGGGTCTCCGCTAAATTCTGGATCGACCCGACGCGCATCCAGGAGCGAAGCGAAATGAGCTTGAAACTCTGCCCGAAGAAAATAGCCATCTCGCGGCTGCCGGCGAAACG
>JBGPSX010000229.1:0-6570 GCA_041490325.1 Bryobacteraceae bacterium
CCCACATTTTGCTGAAGATCTCGCGTCGTGATCCGGGCAGTGCGGCAACTTTAAGGGCCCTTTCCGCCAAAAGATCGATGTCAGGATCCGTGTGCTTCCACCGATGCAAAAGCGCCGGCTGGTCGAAGGCAGTAATTACCGATTGGATGTCATCGAGTTCGAGCAGAAGCGAGTTGCCGGGGATGAGCAATCGGAGTGCGAGTTGGACTGGACCTACATTGTCGACGATGTCGAGTTCGACGAGCATCTCAAGCAGTTCACGATAGGACTGCCGAGTGGTCCATGGCGTGAAGGGGATAAACGTCGGCGCGAGCGTAAGGCCGACGGCCTGAAATTCGCGAACGACCTCAACGAAATCGGACCGTGTGTGACCCTTGTCCAGTTTCTCGAGCACCGCATCGTCAATGGATTCCACGGCACTGGTGACGAACAGGCAGCCGGTGTCCTTCAGCCGAGGCAATAACTCGCGATGCTTCCTCAGATGTTCGATCTTGATCGTGGCGTCGTAGGTCACCGCCGGAAAGTCGCGGTGCAAACTGTCCACGATCCGCATGGCGTGCGTCGGGCCGTTGAAAAAGTCCGGATCTCCGAAGGTGATGTGTTGGGCGCCCGCGGCCACCTGCTGACGAATGTCCTGGAGCACCACATCCGCCTGCACCACTCGAAACTGCCCGTGATAAACCGGAACCACCGGGCAATGCCGGCACAAGTGCTTGCACCCTCGCGTGGCTTCCGTGTAGCCGACCGCCTTCGCGCTGCCATTGACGCGCAATTTTGCATACTTGCCGAGCACCGGAAGCCCGGAACGCGCCGGAGCAAGAAACTGCAAACGATCCAGTGAGACTAGCGGCTCGGTCTGCGATCCATGTTTGGTACTTGTGGGTTTTGCACTGGCGAGCCGGTCCGCGAGCGAGACCAGCCCCGGCTCAAACTCCCCGCCCAGAATTGTCTCCACGCCGAGTGTGCGGAGATAAGTTTCGTTGAGCGGCGCGTACAATCCGTAACAGCACAGGTGCGCTGCCTGATTTAGTTGCCGGATCTTTTCGATCGCACGAACCGCCAGGCGAGTGGCCGTGTGCATCGGAAGATAGAGAGCGACCAGATCGGCGGCGCGTACTTTATCCAATGGGAGAGACTCGACGTCGAGATCCGCGCAAGCGACCGTGTGTCCCCTCGCAGACAGCCATGCGGCGGGCGACGCCAACCCAAAGGGTTGGTGCCCAAGCTCGTAAGTGGAAACCAACAGGATGTTCATGGACCCTAGCTCTCATTATCGACCCTGTGGCGCACGCACTCCTGCGACGCACTCCTGCGTGCGTGCGCCACTCGTGTGAACGCAAGTTTTGTTGAAACTCCAGGCGTAGGCACGAGTGCCTACGCGGCACGCAAGAAGTGCGTGCGCCACAAGGCTTACTTCTCGGCGCGGATGTACGTTATGGTGTGGTGCGTCAGCAGTTTTCCGGTGCGATTCTTGCACTCCGCCACGCCATACACCAGACGCCGTCCGAGCTTAAGAATATGCGCTCGGCACAGAAAGTCCTCTTCGCGCGCGCCGCTCAGGAAATTGGTCTTCATTTCCGCGGTAACGGCTCCATCGGCCGCGACGCCGAGCTTCGTCATGATCGCCAACCACATCGTGACGTCGGCCGCCGCCATGAAGATCTGCCCGCCCACGATGCCGCCAGGGCGCTCAAACTCCTTCTGAAATGGGGCCAGCAGTGTGCATTCGCCATCACCAAAGGATTCGAGCTCAAACCCGTATTGCCGGATGAACGCAGTTTGCGACAGCAGGTGTCTTAGCTCAGGGTCGGTGACTTGCAGGGCCATGGAAGAACGCGAGTCGCGTCTTCCAATGTTGGCATAGCTCGAAGCGAGTCTTGTTATCCCTTGGCGAAGTACAGCGATGCGGCGCGTTCCAACTCCGCTTTGCTCATGTAGGGCGAACGGCCTTCATACTTGCCGATGGAGACCAGAATGTTGCAGATGTCGGCCGGGTAACACGCTCTCAGCTCGGTGCGACCCTCGCGCAAGCACAACTTGCGAAGGTACTCGGCGCTATCCGGCTCATAGGGGATGTTGCTGCTCCCGACCACGCGGTGAAAGATCTGATCGAAGGCCTTGTCATCCACGGCTTCCACAAAAATCTTGTTGTGGATGCGGCGCAGAAAGGCTTCATCGGCCAGATCGCTCGGCTCCAGGTTGGTGGAGAAGACCACCATCAGCTCAAACGGGATTTGGAATTTCACGCCGTAACGCAGCATCAGGTAGTCGACTCGGCGATCCAACGGAACGATCCAGCGGTTCAAGAGATCTCTGGGCGACATAAGCTGGCGGCCGAAGTCGTCGATGATCAAGATGCCGTTGTTGGCCTTCATCTGCAGGGGCGCGGCGTAAATACCGGAGGATTCATCCAAGCGCAGTTCCAACATGCTCGGAATCAACTCGCCACCCACCACGATGCAGGGTCTGCGGCACAGCATCCAGCGCGGATCGATGTCCGGATCCTCAACATCCAGCTTCTGATGGACCACCGGGTCATACAAGCTGATGATCTGCGAATCCACTTCCACGGCGTTGGGCAGCAGGATGGCGTCCTGATAGACGCGCAACATGCGTTCCGCCAGACTCGTTTTTCCGTTTCCAGTGGGCCCGTAAATGAAGATGGAATTCTGTGAGATCAACGCCGGACCAAGTTGGTCCAGCAAGTTGTCGCCTACCACGAGGTCGGAGAAGGCCGAACGCAAGGCCTTGCGATCGATGCGTACCTGCGCGCCTTGCGCCTTGGTTGCGTTGTGATAGTCTTTCAGACAAACCGGTGCGGCGCCCGCGTATTGGGTGAGTTGAAAGCGCTCGCTGGCCAGCATCTTGCCCGACTGCGACAGTGTGAAATGATAGTCATTGCCCAACATGCCCTTCACTTCCACCAGTTGCTGCTGGCGCATGTGATTGAACACAATGTTGAGAATGGGGAGGGACAAGCGCAGTGTGTGGCTGAGATTCTGGAGATTGCTGAACCCCTCCAGCAACAGCCGCCGCAGCACCAAGTCCAGCACCAGTGATTGAGAAATGCCTAATTCTTCAAAGGTTTGCGGGATACTGGGCGCAAACCCGGCACGCGTCGAAGTGAGCGTCGCAGCCATGTCGATAAACCAAGCCTCGCTCTTCTAATCGGCTATGCCACGTCATTTGTTTATACACAGCCAGGACGAAACTCACGTCAAACCTCTTGTGAAGTTGTTTCGAATGCTGGGTTGTGCGCTCGTATTGTGCTCCTTGGCCTGGACGCAAACGCCCGCCGAACAGCTCTTCCGGCAAGCCCACGCCGCGGAGCGGGCTGGCGAAATCGCACGCGCCTACCTGCTCTACGCGCAAGCCGCTGCCGCCGACCCGGCCAACCTATCCTATTGGGAGCGCGCGCAGGCATTGCGCCCGGTGGCGAGCCTGCTGAATGCTTCGCCGCCGCAGAGCAGCGGGCCTGCCAAGGCCCTCGAGATCGATCCCACGCTTTTCGGGACCGTCACAGAGAATGATCTCGACCTTGCGCGCAAACCCCTGCCGCCACCCGAGTTGAAATCCGTACCCGGCCGCCGTGACTATGACTTGACGGGCGATTCCAAGTCGCTTTGGGAGCAGGTGTCCGCAACCTTGCAACTCAAGGTGATGTTCGATCCCGCCTACCAGCCCACGCGGCCGTTCCGTTTTCAATTGACGGCCGCGGACTACCGCGACACTTTGCGTGGACTTGAAGCGGCCACAGATTCGTTCCTCACTCCCATCAGCGACCGGCTCATTCTCATCGCCAACGACACCACGCAGAAGCGCACGGAATTCGAGCGCACGGCCGCCATCGTGATTCCTTTTACCGAGACCGACTCGGTTCAGGAACTACAGGAAATCGCCACCAGCGTCCGAGGAATCCTGGACACGCAGCGGCTCATGGTGGATACAACCCGGCGCCTGATCTTGATTCGCGATCGTGTGACCAAGGTGCGGCTGGCGCAAAAACTGTTCGAGGACTTGATGCGTCCGAAACCGCAAGTGGCGATCGAAGTCGAAATCCTCACCACGTCTTCCAGCTCCTCTTTGAGCTACGGCGTGTCGCTGCAGACGGCCTTTCCGCTGGTCAGCTTCTCCACCAAGCCCAACCTGCTGCACAGTATTCCTTCCGGCTTTACCAACTTTGCGGGGATCGGCGGCGGAGCCAGCCTGCTCGGCTTCGGCATCGCCAGCGCAAAAATATTTGCCAGCATGGCCAAGGGCAACTCCGAGTCCATACTGCGGTCGGAAGTGGTCGCCCTGGATGGCCAGCCGTCGACGCTGCATATCGGCGACAAGTATCCGCTGGTGACCAACACCTACATCGGTAACACTTCAGGAGGCGGCCAGGTGTTCACGCCGCCGCCGACCTTCAACTTCGAAGACCTTGGACTGGTGCTCAAAGTGACGCCACGCATTCACGGACCCGACGAAGTGTCGCTCGACATTGACGCCGAGTTCAAGCTATTGGGATCCAGCACCATCGATGGAATTCCAGTCATCGCGAGCAAGAAGTACGAATCCAAGGTTCGCGTGTCCACCGGCGAGTGGGCCATTCTGGCTGGATTGATGACTGCGTCTGAAGCGCGGACCATCACCGGACTCCCGATCCTGAGCCTGATACCGCTGTTCCGCAGCAACTCCATCAACCGCGATTCCGGCGAGACGCTAATCGTCTTGAAGCCGCACATATTGGTCCTGCCGCCCACCGAAACCGCGACATGGAAAGCCTGGTGCGGCAGCGAGACGCGGCTTCCCTCCGAGATGTAGGTTTCCGGGCGCTTATTATGTAAACCGCTCCCTTTGGTCACGGCTCGGCCAGTGGCAACGTACATAAACGTCCGAACGTCCTGATGTCCGAATAACCCCTAGCCGAGTGACGACAGGGAGCGGTTTCAAAAAATCCGTGGTGGCATTTTTTCTGGCGTCCCCACTCCCCAACCTGAGTCGCTGCCGCGGCCTGCTATCCTCAATTCCAGATTCATGTCGAAAATGCTGGAGGAGATCCGCGAGCAGCCTGCGGCGCTCGAACGGACGTTGCTGGCCGAGCGTGCGCCTATCGAACAACTGCGCGATCTTCTCAAGGGCCACAAGCCGCGGTTGATCATGTTGGTGGCGCGCGGGACTTCGGACAATGCGGCGCAATTCGGGCGCTACCTGCTCGAAATCACTACCGGTATTCCTGTCACGCTGGCCGCGCCGTCCGTCTTCACTCTTTACAAAGCGCCTTTCCTGTTCGATGGAATCCTGGTGATCGCGATTTCTCAGTCGGGCGAATCCACTGATACCAATCTGGTGCTGGAGCAGGCTCGCAAGCAGGGCGCGCGCACGATCGGCATTACCAATGAATCCGCCAGCTCGCTGGCGCGACTGGCCGAACATGTTTTTCTGGTGCATGCCGGCCGGGAACAGAGCGTGGCGGCAACCAAGACCTATACCGGCCAGTTGCTGATGCTGTACCTCATCGCTTATGCGCTCGGCGCCGATATTTCGCTCGACGATCTGGCCCGGTTGCCGGAATGGGCGAGCCGCTCGCTCGATTTGGACGCTGAGATCGCGCGCCGCGCCGAGCGATATCGCTTCATGGATCACGCGGTGGTGATTGGCCGCGGACTCAACTACGCGAATGCCTTCGAGTTCGCGCTCAAGTTGATGGAGACCTGCTACGTGGTGGCGGAACGATTTTCGAGCGCGGACCTGATGCACGGGCCGATCGCGATGGTAGAGGCATCTTTTCCAGCTTTCCTATTCGCGCCGGCCGGCGTCACCTGGCCGGGAATCCGCGAGATGATTCAGAAACTGGTGCATCTCAAAGCCGACACGCTGCTCATCACCGATCCTGGAAATCCCGAAGCGTCAGCGCTGGATGGCCGCGCCGTTTGCATGCCGGTGCCACTCGACGAACTATTCACGCCGATTCCGTACATCATCCCCGCCCAGTTGTTCGCAGCCCATTTAGCGGAACAAAAGGGCTTCAATCCCGATCAGCCGAGAACCATCAGCAAAGTAACGCGAACAATGTAGGGGCATCGTCAGAATGTTGAGAACTGTCCACCGCTTCCTTTGGGCGCGGCTCGGTTAGGCTGTCTTTGTTTTTGGCGGTTGGTGGTGTCTGGCAGCGTGACAGAGGGCGCTGAATTCGGCTTCGGTGGCGGATGTGGAGTCGTCGGAGGCGTTTTGGCGGGCGGCGATCGCGAGCGCTTGGGTTCGTTTTGCAATCTGAATGCGCGAGGCGAGCGGAGGGGCGGCCTGCATGAATCCGGCGGGTAGCGTGGTGGTGAGCGCGGCCTCTGTTTGCAAGGCTTTGAGTTCTTTGAGGGACCGAAGGAAGCTGCGCTCGATGCGGGTCTGGTGGCGGGCGAGGCGGTCGAGCCGGACGGTCAGTTCGACATTCTCGACGAGATCCATGTAGTGGGCGGCGGAATCGGTCAGCGCGTATTCCATGCGGCGGATGCGGCGGAGGTTCCAGGCTGAGGCGACTAGTTGGTCGAACATGGTCAGTTGGATGGCGCCTTGGGGGCGGACATCGGCTTC
>JBGPSX010000230.1:0-6559 GCA_041490325.1 Bryobacteraceae bacterium
CCCGGCGCCGATGCGATCCGCGGCGTCAACCTTACTAAGAAGTTCAAGTCCGGAGGCAACGATTTGATCGTGTTTCAGGGATTGACCTTCGAGGTAGCGCGCGGCGAGCGGCTCTCGCTGATGGGAGAATCCGGCTCCGGAAAAAGCACTCTGATGTATCTCCTGGGAGGTCTGGACAGGCCTTCAGAGGGTACGATATACTTCGGACACCAGGATATTTCAGTTCTCTCGGACACCGAGCTGGCCGAGTTTCGCAACCGGGAGATTGGGTTTGTTTGGCAGAATCACTCGTTGTTGCCAGAGTTTACAGCGCAAGAGAACGTGATGATGCCGTTGCTGATTCGGGGTGCAAGTGTTACGGACGCAGCGCCTGCTTCGCTTGAAAGATTGGATGAAGTCGGGTTACGAAACCGTGCCTCACACCGCGCGGGAGAATTATCGGGAGGAGAGCAACAACGCGTCGCTCTCGCCAGAGCCCTGGTGGGCAACCCCAGCGTTCTGCTCGCCGACGAGCCCACCGGCAACCTGGACTTCCGGACGGGTGAGATGATTATTGCTCTGCTCGAGGATCTGCACCGCTCCCATAAGTTGACCTCGATCTTCGTGACTCATAACCTTTCATTTGCTACTCGATGCGACCGGATTCTGCAGTTGGATAAAGGGCTTTTGACCCCCTGGACGGGCGATGGTTTTCCACCCTGTCGCCAGGACCAGGAACAGTCGATAATGTGGAAAGACGGCGGTAACTATGTTTGAACGTTATACGGAGAAGGCGCGGCGGGTCATTTTCTTCGCAAGATACGAGGCCAGCCAGTTTGGAAGTCCCTACATCGAGACCGAGCACCTGCTGCTCGGCTTGCTGCGAGAGGACAAGGCGCTAGCCAATCGTTTTCTGCGCTCCCACGCCGCCATCGAGTCCATCCGTAAGCAGATTGAAGCGCATACCACCATCCGCGAGAAGGTTTCGACATCGGTCGATCTTCCGCTCAGCCACGAGTGCAAGCGCGTGCTCGCTTATGGCGCCGAAGAAGCCGAACGTCTGAATCACAAACACATCGGGACCGAACATCTATTACTGGGCCTGCTGCGGGAAGAAAAATGTTTCGCCGCGGAAATCCTGCACGAGCGCGGCCTGCGGCTTTCGCAAGTCCGCGAAGAGATCCAGCGTTCGTCGTCGGAAAAAGTCGCTTCCAATCGCCCCAAGGAAAGCTCGCTGCTGGCCGAGTTCAGCCGTGACCTGACGCAGGCCGCCATGGATGGCGCGCTCGATCCACTGATCGGGCGCGACTATGAGCTGGAACGCGTCGTTCAGATTCTGTGCCGCCGCACCAAAAACAATCCGGTTCTGATCGGTGAACCCGGCGTCGGCAAGACCGCCATCGTGGAAGGTCTGGCGCAACGCATCGCCGATGGCGACGTGCCATCGTTCCTGGCCGACAAGCGAATCCTGGCTTTGGATCTTTCACTCATCGTGGCCGGCACCAAGTACCGCGGCCAGTTCGAAGAGCGCCTGAAGACCATCATGAAGGAACTGATGGAAAATCAGAACGCCATCATCTTTATTGATGAGTTGCACACCTTGGTTGGCGCGGGTTCTGCGGAAGGTTCACTCGACGCTGCCAACATTCTGAAGCCGGCCCTGTCGCGCGGCGAGATCCAGTGCATCGGCGCGACCACGCCGGGCGAGTATCGCAAGTCCATCGAAAAAGATCGTTCACTCGACCGGCGCTTCCAAGCCGTCAAAGGCCCGCCTCCTACCGAAACGGATGCAATTCGGATTCTCTTCGGCATCAAGGAACGCTACGAGAAGTTCCACGCCGTGGCTTACACCGACGAGGCCATCGAATCCGCAGTCCACACCTCAACCCGCTTTATTCCCGACCGTTTCCTGCCCGACAAGGCCATCGATTTGATCGATGAAGCCGGCGCGCGTGTGAAGCTGCGCCAAACCACGCTGCCCGGTGAAGTGGCCGACATTCAGAAGCGCATCAAGTTCATCGTGCATCGCATGGAAAACGCCATCGCGAATCACGAGTTCGAGAAGGCCCGCTTCTATTCGGACGAAGAACGCAAGGAGCGCGAAAACCTGCGCCAGCTCCGCGAGAAGTACAACCTGGATGACACGTCCACCGGCGTGGTCACCAAGGATGACATAGAGGACGTCGTCGCCCGCTGGACCGGCGTGCCGATGACCGCCATTAAAGAGGAAGAAGTCTCCAAACTCATTCGGATCGAAGAAGAGCTGCACAAACGCGTCATCAGCCAGGAAAAAGCCATCTCAGCGCTGGCTCGCGCCATTCGCCGTTCTCGTGCAGGCTTAAAGTCACCCAAACGTCCGGCCGGATCGTTCCTGTTCCTGGGACCCACCGGCGTTGGTAAAACCGAAGTGGCGCGCGCGCTAGCCGAATTCCTGTTCGGCAGCGAAAAATCGCTGATCCGCTTCGACATGTCCGAGTTCATGGAAAAGCACTCGGTATCCAAGCTGATCGGCTCGCCTCCCGGCTACGTGGGCTACGAGGAAGGCGGCCAGTTGACCGAGCGGGTCAAGCGAGCGCCGTACTCCATCATCCTGCTGGACGAAATCGAGAAGGCCCATCCGGATGTCTACAACATCCTGCTTCAAGTCTTTGAAGACGGCCAGTTGACCGACGGCCTCGGCAACACCGTGGACTTCAAGAACACCATCATCATCATGACGTCCAACCTGGGCGCGCGCTTCCTCGACAAGAAAACGCAGATCGGGTTCTCGGCGCCATCCAACTCCGGAATTCCGCCCAAAGTGGAAGACCAGGTCATGGGCGAAGTGAAGAAGGCCTTCAATCCGGAATTCCTCAATCGCATTGACGAGGTGATTCTGTTCACATCCCTGGCCGACGACGACTTGCTGCAGATTATCAAGCTGTTGGTGGAGCAGATCAACATCAACCTGGTGGCCAAGCAGATCAAGATCCGGGTTAATGACGACGCCGCGCGCTACATTCTGGAGAAGACGCTGGTCGATCGCAGTTACGGCGCCAGACCGCTCCGCCGCGCACTGCAAAAATACATCGAAGATCCGCTCTCCGAAGCGCTGATCCAGGGCACGCTCCCCCGCCCCTCCGAACTCGAGGTCTACCTAGGCGACAGCGGCATCTTCTGCCGTCCCATCGCCGACGTTGGCGAGCTGCAACCAGTAGGCGCCCCAGGCGAAGAACCGGCCCCTCCGGTACCCGGCACCGTCCTCTACCCGTTCTAGAAATTTGCTTCGTTAAGCAGATACCGCCACTAGCCGAGCCGGGACCAAAGGGAGCGGTCCGCACGCTACAACTTCTGAATCTTGATCCCGCCATTGTGCGTGGACAACTCGATCAGCGGCCCTCCGCTGCCTATGGTTCCTTCCATCTCCGACCGATGCCGACCCTCGCTATGCAATTCATCGAATTCCGAATTGATAGCCGAATGCGACGTATGCGCCCTCACCCTCGCATTCGCAGTAGCAGGAAGCCGTATCAGGATCGACGAATTGCTGGTGGACGCCCGCACATCCGGCAGTTGCTTCCCATCCAGCGTCAGCTCAACGTGCCCATTTGAAGATTCAACCCGCACTGGCCAGTTTCTCGCCGGATCGGTAAGCCGCGCAATGATGCTCCCATTCGAACTCACCGCTTCCAGCGATCCGCGTATGCCCTCCGCGCGGATCGAGCCATTGGACGTGTGAAAATCCACATTGCCCTCCACGTCGCGCGCTTCGATCGACCCGTTGGACGTCCTCGCTTCCAGGTCGCCCTTGAGCCGGCTGACCCGCACCGCGCCGTTCGAAGTGTGCAGCCGCGTTTTGCCTTCCACATCCTCGATCTGAATCTTGCCGTTAGAGCTCGAGATCATCTCCAGCAGCGCTTTGTGCGGCACGCGAATCGAAAAGCGTACGCCCATGCGGAAATGCAAATCGGAAGGGCGGACCGCGCGAATCCGGATCGAATCGGCTGTGGAGTTGATGTCGATCTTCAGATCGTCGAGAGCATTTCTGCTGCTCGCATACTTAGTGCCGTTGACCTCAACCGAGTTCTGCTCCCACCCCGTCAAATCAATCGAGCCGTTAAACGATTCCACCGAAACCCTCCCGCCGGCACTCAGAGGATGGGTGGAATGAAAGTCCTCTTTGAAGGCATCCGAACTCTCCCAATCGCCAACATAAAAGCAGCCGCCAAGCGAAAACAGGGCAGCCATCAAAGCCACTAAAAAGGCGCACCTTCGCATCGTTCACCTCTTGAGATTGTCTACGAACTTCCCCGCCCCGGTGTTCCAAGAATCGTGGCGCACGCACTCCTGCGTGCCGCGTTCACACTCGTGTGAACGCCCGGCCGGTTAACCCATAATAGGGGATTACACATGCGCAAACTGCTCGCCCTAAATCGCGGCGAAATCGCCATCCGTATCCTAAGAGCCGCCAACGAGCTAGGCATCCGCACGGTAGCCGTCTTTTCGCAAGAGGACCGTCTCAGCCTGCACCGTTTTAAAGCCGACGAGGCCTACCTGATCGGCGAAGGCAAAGGCCCGGTTCAAGCCTATCTCGACGTAGAAGGCATAGTCGGGTTGGCAGCCGAGAAAGGCGTGGATGCCATACATCCCGGCTACGGTTTCCTGTCAGAAAATCCCGCCCTGCCCCGCGCCTGCGAACAAGCCGGCATCGCCTTCATCGGCCCCAACGCCAAGCTCCTCGATCTTCTGGGCGACAAGACCGCGGCACGCAACCTCGCGGTAAAAGCCGGAATCCCCGTTATTCCCGGAACCGAACAATCCGTCTCTGATCCAGTGACAGCAGCCCAAATCGCGAACGAAATCGGCTACCCCCTAATCGTCAAGGCAGCCTTCGGCGGAGGCGGCCGCGGCATGCGAGTAGTCGAAAAGCCGGAAGATCTCCCATCCCGCATCCAAGAAGCCCAACAAGAGGCCGGCGCCGCATTCGGCAACGACGCCGTGTTCCTCGAGCGCTACATTCGCCGCGCCCGGCATATCGAAATCCAGATCCTGGCCGACCAGCACGGCAATATTCTGCACCTCTACGAACGCGACTGCTCGGTCCAGCGCCGCAATCAGAAAGTGGTGGAAGTCGCCCCCGCCGTTTCGCTCGACCCATCCATCCGGAGCGCGCTCGCCGATGCCGCCGTCACCCTCGCACGCACGGCCGGGTACACCAACGCCGGCACCGTCGAATTCCTGTTGGATGCCGACTCCGGTCAATGGTATTTCATCGAAGTCAACCCGCGCGTCCAGGTGGAACACACCGTCACCGAGATGGTCACCGGCATCGACATCGTGCAATGCCAGATTCAGATAGCGCAAGGCCACGCGCTGCACGATAGCGAAATGAATCTGCCGCGCCAGCCGGATGTGGCCGTGAACGGCTACGCGCTGCAGTGCCGCGTGACCACCGAAGATCCCGCCAACAATTTCGTCCCCGACTACGGCAAGATTCACACCTATCGTTCACCGGCCGGCTTCGGCATTCGCCTGGATGGCGCCTCGGCGTATGGTGGCGCGGTGATCACCCCGTTTTACGATTCGCTGCTCGTCAAGGTCACCGCGTGGGGCCGCGAGTTCCGGCATGCCTGCCAGCGGATGGATCGCTCGCTGCGCGAATTTCGCATTCGTGGCGTAAAAACCAATATTCCGTTCCTTGAGAACGTGGTAAATCATCCCAAGTTTCAGGCCGGCGAGACCACCACCTCGTTCATCGACAAAACTCCCGAGCTGTTTCACCTCGCGCCTCGCCGGGACCGCGCCACACGCGTGCTCTCCTACCTCGGTGAAGTGATCGTGAACGGCAATCCGGAAGTCGCAGGCAAGCCGCGGCCACCCGCCCTTCGAGCCGCTGAGATCCCATCACACGATGCCAGTCACCCGCCACCGGGAACACGCCAACTCCTCGATCAGCTCGGACCCGAAGGTTTCGCCGCCTGGACCCGTTCACAGCCACAGCTCCTGATTACGGACACCACCTTCCGCGACGCTCACCAGTCGCTGATGGCAACGCGCGTCCGCACCTACGATATGCTCGCCATCGCGAACTTCGTATCGCACCGGCTCCACAACTTCTACAGTCTCGAAATGTGGGGCGGCGCCACCTTCGACGTCGCCATGCGCTTCTTGCAGGAAGATCCCTGGCAACGCCTGGACAAACTCCGCGAGGCGATCCCCAACATCTGTTTCCAGATGCTGCTCCGGGCATCCAACGCAGTCGGCTATACCGCGTATCCCGACAACGTCGTCGAAGAATTTATTCTCGAGTCCGCGCGCCGAGGCATCGACATCTTTCGCGTCTTTGACTCGCTCAATTGGCTCCCCAACATGCAGATCCCCATCGAAGCCGTGCGCAAGTCCGGCCGCGTGTGTGAGGCGGCTATCTGCTACACCGGCGATATCCTCGATCCGCGCCGCGAAAAATATTCGCTGCAATATTATGTCCGCCTGGCGCGCGAGCTGGAACGCACGGGAGCGCATATGATCGGCATCAAGGACATGGCCGGCCTGTGCAAGCCCTATGCTGCGTTGAAACTTGTCCAGACGCTCAAGCAGGAAG
>JBGPSX010000231.1:0-6540 GCA_041490325.1 Bryobacteraceae bacterium
CCAGCTCGAATCAAGATAAGGCCGTGGTCGCGATCGCCTACCGGCTGATCGACGCGGAAACATCCGAAGTCATCGCCACCGGCGAAGCGCGCGGCGAATCGGTCCGCAAGGGCAACGCGCTGGGCGCGATCGGCGGTGTGCTCGGCAAGGGCGTCGCAGGGGTCGAAGTGGATATGACCAGCTCCAACTTCGCCGAGACGATCATCGGAGAGGCCACCCAGGATTGCGTGAACAAGCTGGCCGACATCCTCAAAGAACAGACTGCGAGCATGAAAAAGGCCGTGCGAGCCGTGGAAGCACGGGTGGCGGATGTCTCCGGACACACGCTGGTAATCAGCGCCGGCGCCAATGACGGCGTCAATGCAGGCGAAGTCTTCGAGATCCTTAAGATCTTGCGCGAAGTGAAAGATCCGGTGACCAAGGAGACGCTCGACCTGGTGACGGAGAAGACCGGCGAAATGACGATCGTCACCGTTCGCGACAAGATCGCGACAGGGAACTATGTGGGCTCGACGGCGCAAGTCGGCTTCGTCGCCCGTAAGAAACTTTAGTAGGCCATTCAAGGAGAAGACGCTATGCGCTCAAGACTCTTGCCGATACTGTTGACAGGTTGTGTAGCAGTCGCTTCGGCGCAAACCAAGAAAGCGATAATGATCGAGAACTTCGATTACTCGGCCGTGATGACGTCGGTGCAAGCGATTTTCGGCACCCAGCAGAACATCGGCCAGGGCATCAACGCCATGCTGACGAAACGCATCGCTCAAGACGCCAAATTCACGGTGGTGGAACGCCGCAAGGTGGGCACCGTCATGAAGGAGCAGGATTTCGCCGCCAGCAATCGCGTGAAGCAAGGCACGGGCGCGCGCGTCGGACAGATTCGCGGCGCCGACCTGACTCTAATGGGCGACATCGTAGTATTCGGCCGCGATGACCGGCGCGTTGGCGCGGCAGCGGGAGGAGCGGTTCCGGGAGTAGGCGCGGCGGTGGGCGGGTACAAAGCCACCGGCAAGGCGGTAGTGGTTCTGGATTACCGCATCGTTGACGCCGAAACCAGCGAAGTGGTCGCTAGTGGCGAAGCACGCGGCGAGTCGAAGCGAACCAGCTCGGGCTTTGGCGCGGCCATGTTCGCCGGCGGTGTATTTGCCGGAGGCGGGGTGAATATGGCGAGCTCGAATTTCGGCGAAACGATCATTGGCGAAGCCACCATGGACGCCGTAAACAAGTTGGCTGAAGACATCAGCCGCGCGAATCTAATGGGCGGCTCCGCTGGCCGTGAAGTGGATCTGGATGCAAAGGTCGCCGACGTCAACGGAAGTAGCATCACCATCAACGCCGGATCTGCCGCTGGATTGCAGGCGGGCCAAACCTTCACGGTCTATCGCAAGGGCAAGGAAATCAAAGACCCCAGCACGGGCGAGGTGTTGGACGTCCAGACCACGCCGCTCGGCAAACTTACTATCACGGTTGTGCGCGATCGCATCTCGATCGGCGACTACTCCGGCGGCACTCCTCCGCGAGTGGGCGACGTTGTAAGGAAATAGCCGTGAAGACCGCGAGCATTCTTCTCGGTTTGACGGGCGTCGTGGGCGCTGCGCTGGCCCAGGATGCTTCGCCCTCGCAGGACTCTTCAAAGTCAGACTCCACGTCTAAACCATCCCGCGCAAAGCGCGAGGTCACCCACCGCCTGGAGCTGATCGCGACGCGCGCCATTGCCAATTTCCGTTCCGCCGAGTCAATCGAAAAGAACCTGAAATCGCTGGGGGCTTCGTTGCATCCTCAGTTGGTCAGTCTTCGACTGCGCATCGAGGCGGCGCTGGATCGCGCCGAAGATGCTATCAAGGAAGACGATCTCCCTGCGGCCACAGAGGCGCTGGATCAAGCGCAGGCATTGCTCGATCGCTACGCTGCCAAGCTCGGGGGCTCGTAACACCATGCGGTGTTTGCTTGTATTTCTTGCGCTCGCCTGCATGGCCGCTGCGCAAAACACGCCGGGATCAAAGGTAGCGGCCCAGTCGGCGCCACGAACAACGTCGCCAACTCAGTGGCGGCGCGGAGTTACCCGGATAATCGGCCAGCCTCCAGCGAACGCGACCGCCCGCGACATGCAGCGGTTTGAGCAATACATCGGCGGCGGCGCGTTTTGCATGTCGGCCGACCCCAACGACTTCGAGGCGAATCGCGAACTGGTACGGCAAATGGCCACGTATTTGGCAACGGTGAATACGTTATCTCAGGATCCTGAAGCTCGCGCATACGCGCTCCGGCTTTCACACACCATCGCCGCTTATCCATGCGTGCTGCCGGCGCAACAATCGCAAGCTCCGGCGCCCGAGGCGGCTCCGGCATCGCAGCCTGGAGAGCCGCCCTTCTCGCAGAAAGCGCCAGTGCTCGACAAGGTTCCGGCCAAGGACAAAGAGACCGCGAATGAACTCCGCGCGCGTTACGAAACGGACGCGGCAAAGGCCGCAGCAGCGTGGCAGAACGCGCAAACAATGCAGGAGAACCTGGTGGCGCGGGGCATGGCGCTCAATACGGAAACCACGAAGTCCGTGTTACGGCTGCAACTCTTTTTCAATCACGCCGCGGAGGCGTTGAAAGCGCACGATTGGGACGAAGCACTTTCGCAGCTCCAGGCCATAGAATCCGATACTGAGAAAATCATCAAAGTCGTCGGACACTGAAATCCTAACGTCGTCGATCTGCCAGGAAATTGTTCCGGCATGCCATAGCGGCAGTGCGCACTTCCGCAAAGCCAGGTTGATTTCGCAAGCTCGCCAGCATTGGATCCGACTCTATCGCCGGGTACGAGCAGTAGCTGCCCTGGATCACTTGCTTCAGCATTTCGAGCGCCGCGGATGGCTGGCCGCAATACGCCAGATGAGCTGCTGAGAAGTAATTCACTTCAGGATCATCCCCGGCGCGGACGGTGCGCGCCAGCCGGGCAATTTCCGGCGATGGCTTTCGCTGCAGATAAGCCAGCAACATATCGTAACCGCCCCATTCCGGCGTGTGATCTGATCCCAGTTGCGACGCTTCCGCCACCTTGCCTTGACGCAATAGGACGTCGATCGTGAGCCCCGTCGCCCACTCGCTTCCAAGATCGAGATTGACGAAATCCATGGCACGCCGGTGGTCGCCATTCAGAATGAACACCACCGCGCATGACCGCACGCCGGCGGTCTGAGTTTGGGCATCCAGCATGAATGCCTGGTTGCACTCTTTGGCGGACTCATCCAGCAAACCTGCATAGCGCAGCACGTAGCTCAACGTGAAATGAACGTCGACACTATCGGGGTGCCGCCGAACAAGGTCAACTGCTTGTTGATACGCCTGGGTCAGTTCGCCCTGCTCCACTCGACCGGTGACCAGTTGGGCGCCAGTGGCGATGCTGTTTGGATCGAGTGAGGCAGCTCTCGCCATGGCGGCATTGTAGCGTTCGATTTTTCCATGGCTGCCCTTCGCAAAATGATCGATCTCGTAATACCTTCGGGCGAGCGAGAACCAGGCGGGCGCATAAGTTGGATCGAGCCCCACCGCGCGCTCCAGCATGGCGATCGCCTGCCGCGCCGGCTCCGGATCGTGCGACACAGCGGTGCTGCGAAGGAACAAATCATACGCTTCCTCGTTCTTCGGCTTAGGAGTGGTGTCCACGGCGGATTCCGGCGAGCCGAGCACCGGAGCGAGCGCACCCCTAGTCCGGGCAGCGAGTTGCCCCTGCATCTCGATCATGTTTTCGGCCGGAACATTCACGGTGCCACGCCACAACGATCGATTGCTCTCCACATCCACGGCCTCGAGCGTGATTTGAACTTGCTGGCCCGATCGGACGAAGCGGCCCGTCACAATGCTGGCTGCCCCCATCTCGCGGCCGGCTTTCTGGAGATCCAGATCGGCTTGGATGTATTTGCTGGTGGTCGCAAACGGCCGGACAGAAAGAGAGCGCGTGTGACTGAGCGTGGTGGCAATCTCATCCGCCAGAGCAAGGCTCAGGAAGTCGAGACTATGGTCAGAGCCGCCGTTCTGGAATGGAAGAACAGCTACCGTCCGTCCCCTTGGCTTCACGGGCGCAACTTTGTTGGAGGGCCCCCTTGTGACTACAAGACCCACCACCACAGCCAGACCGGCGGACAACGCAATAATCACTGCGGCAGCCGATACGGCTCGCCAATTCCTGCGCATGAACTTGCCAGTGGTGTAGAGCAGCGAATCGGGACGAGCTTCCAGCGGCTGGCCCTTCAAATAGTGATCGATGTCCCGAAGGACGGCTTCCACCGACTGATATCGCCGCTTCGAATCCTTGTGCATCGCGGTCAGACACAGTACATCCAGATCGGCCCAAGCCGCCGTGCTGAGCGCCAGCGCACGCGTTCCCTTCTGGCTGGCAGTCTCGCGCGCCGCGGTGGACGGCTTTGCGGGCGCTTCGGTGGTAATCGTCATCGCCGCATCCACCAGCGTCTTGTTCGAGATGTCGAACGGCAGACGCCCAGCCAGCATTTCGTAGAGAATCACGCCCAGCGAGTACACATCGGTCTGGACGCCGACGCGATCGCCCCGCATCTGCTCGGGCGCGGCATAAGCGGGCGTCATCAGACGCATGCCAGTTCGCGTTTGATCCATCGACATGCCCAAAGGATCGAGTTGCTTGGCGATGCCAAAGTCGAGCAAGCGAACCGACCCGTCGCCCTTGACCAGGATGTTCGACGGCTTCAGGTCACGATGGATCACGGTGTTTTCGTGAGCATACTGCACCGCTTCAGAGACCGCGCGAAAAAGCTTGAGCCGTTCCTCCACCGTGCAGTTGTGACGGCTGCAATATTCGGTGAGAGGGAGGCCGTCGACGTATTCCATGACGAACCAGGGAGTCCCGTCCGGCAGCGTGTCCGCATCGTAGAGCCGTGCGATAGAAGGGTGATTAAGCTGCGCGAGCGTTCGCTGCTCATTCGCGAAGCGCTCCCGGCGCGCGGGCGAGAGCCACGCATCGCGCAGAATTTTGATTGCAACCAGGCTGCTCAGGTCCTGACGTTCGGCCAGGTAGACCACGCCCATCCCGCCTTCGCCGAGCATCTCGCGAACCCGATAGGGACCGAATTCTCGAAATGGCAATTCCGTCGTGGCCGCCCGGCCTATGATCTGACCGGCCACTTGCGCCACATCGCGATCCAGCAACGAGGGTCCGCGCTGCTCCTCTTCGAACAGAGCCAAAACGTCAGCCATCAAGGCTTCGTCGTTATTGGTGGCGGTTCTTAGAAACGGGAGCCGCTCGGGCTCAGGCCGGTCCGCCGCTGCGTGGAACAAGCTCTGGACTCGCTCCCAGCGTTCGGCGTCCATCGCGATCAACCACCCTGGCGAAGTTCGTGCGAGAGCCAGGCCTTCACGGCGCGCCAGTCGCGCAGGATGGTCGCTTCCGAGACCTCCAGCAGTTCCGCGGTCTCATTGACGTCCAACCCGCCGAAGAAACGGCTCTCCACCATGGCCGCCTGGCGCGGATTGAGGCGAGCCAGCTCATCCAGGGCGGCATCCAGCTTGAGCACATCCCGTTCGCAGGAGACGGGCTGGTCAAAGGCCTCATCGAAGGTGACGAATACTGCCTGAGGTCCGCCCCGTTTCTGCGATCCACGGCGGCGGGCGGCCTCCACTAGCAACTGTCGCATGGCCCGAGCGGCAATGCGCTTGAAGTGCAGGCGGGACGTGGACACAAATGCAGGGGAACTCGCCATTTTCAGCCACGCTTCGTGAACCAGGGCGGTAGGATTCAACGTCGCGGACGGGTCGGTGCTCTTTACCGTGGCGGCCAGACGGCGCAACTCCTCATAAGTAGCGCTGAACAGATGATTTAGTTGTGCACGATCGAGCCCAGGGGCGATGGGGAGACTTTCGACCGGAATGACGTTTTTGTCTCCGCGTTTGCGCATTGCGGTGTGAATCAAGGTGGCGCCGGCGACCGGTGCCGGGAATACCAATTCTAGCGGAATCCATAGAGGTGCGAGGCCAGGGGCATGCTTAGTCTTTTTTCGCCGACTTCGTTGTCTGGGTCGCATTTACTAAGGAGGCAGATGTGAAGATTCGGTTGCGCTCGTCCATTCTGCGAGCAGCGTCTCGATGGTCGCTGCTCTTGATCGTGCCAGTGCTTTGTCCCGCCCAAGGCGTAATCAGCACCGTGGCAGGTAACGGAACTACTGGTTCCAAGGGTGATGGAGGGCCCGCCACCAGCGCATCGCTGCACCCCAACGGCATCGCATTGGATGCGGCGGGAAACATCTACTTCGCGGATCTGGCTGGACATCGGATCCGCAAGATCGATACGGCTGGAATCATCACGACCGTGGCCGGAAATGGGGACATCATTTTCGCCGGCGACGGAGGGCCGGCTACCAGCGCGACGCTCCAGCTTTCTTCCAATCACGACGGAATCGCAGTGGATGGCACGGGGAACCTCTACATCGCAGATTACGGCGGCAATCGAGTCCGCAAAGTGGATACAGCCGGAATCATTCGCACCGTGGCGGGCGGCGGAGGGTTGGGTTTTTCCGGTGATGGCGG
>JBGPSX010000232.1:0-6501 GCA_041490325.1 Bryobacteraceae bacterium
ATGTAGACGTCCACGGTGCGATCGGTTACCGCGCGGTCATGTCCCCACACGGCATCCAGCAGCTGTTCGCGGCTATAAACGACGCCCGGGCGGCTCATCAGGAACTCGAGTAGCCTGAACTCGGTAGCGGTCAACGATACTTCTTGGCCGCCTAGGAGAACCCTGCAACTGGCGCGGTCGAGTTCGAGAGCGCCGGAGCGAATGGTGCGCGCGGGCACGGTCTGAGTCCGAAACTGGTTTTTGATGCGAGCCACCAGTTCACGCACGAAGAAGGGTTTGACGATGTAGTCGTTCGCTCCCAGTTCCAATCCCAGGATCCGATCGGTTTCAGAAACTCGCGCGGTGAGAAAGATGATGGGGACATGCGCCAGATCGGAATGGTTGCGGACACCCTTGCAGATGTCGAGTCCGTCGGAATCCGGCAGCATGATGTCCAGGATGATGAGGTCGGGACGCTCGCGGCGGCAGAGGTCAATGGCGCCTCGCCCGGTCTGAGAACCGGCAATTACGAATCCTTCTTTCTCCAGGTTGTACTTGAGAAGGGCGAACAGATCCGCGTCATCTTCGATCAGGACAATCTTCTTCATAGGCGCTTCTTTATGAAGGTACCTCGATTTCGGTTACAGATACATTACAACAACGTGAAAGCTGGCTAACGACTGGTACTTGCGCTTAAGTTTTTTCGGGCGCGTAACGGGGGCCGCCTGACACACTCCAGGGCTGGATCCCGCCTCCCCTAGTATGTGCTACTCCCTCTCCATGAAACTAATCCCACTTCTGCTTTGCCTGCAATCGCTTGCCATCGCGCAGTTCTACATCGTGTCGACTGTGGCGGGCAACGGACGCTTGGTGTTTAACAGTGGGAGCGCTGCCATCAACGCGCTTCTGATCCAGCCGGTCCAAGCCGCATCCGATTCCGCGGGAAACGTTTACGTAAGCGACCAGTATTACCACCAAATATTCAAGGTGACGGCGGACGGGATCATCGCGGCGTATGCTGGCAGTGGCCGGCCAGGCTTCGGCGGTGATGGAGGACCAGCGACCGCGGCGCAGCTTAGCAATCCAAACGGTATTGCCGTGGACGCCGCCGGCAACTTGTATATCGCCGATGGCGGAAATGCGCGGGTGCGGCGAGTGTCGCCCTCGGGAACGATTTCAACTGTAGCCGGGAACGGACAAGGCGGCGTCAGCGGCGACGGTGGGCCGGCAACATCCGCGGCGGTGAGCAACCCAAGCGCGGTCGCCGTGGATGCGGCAGGCAATCTGTTTATCAGCCAGACTAGTTTCCATCTCATTCGCCAGGTGCGTTCGAACGGCGCCATCGCCTCCTACGCAGGCACGGGCATCGCAGGATTTTCCGGCGACGGGGGCCCAGGCACGGCCGCCCGGCTCTCGGGCCCTCAAGGCCTGGGCGTGGACGCGTTGGGCAATCTGTATGTCGCCGACTCGCAAAACCACCGGATTCGTAAAATCACACCGCAGGGCAGTATCAGTACAGTTGCCGGAAATGGCAAGGCCGCGCTGTCCGGCAACGGCGGAGCTGCAACGCTGGCGTCGCTTAGTATTCCGGCGGGTGTGGCCGCTGACGCAAGTGGCAATTTGTACATTGGCGATACCGGCAATGCCCGCGTCCGAATGGTGAATTCGAGCGGCGTAATCTCAGACTTCGCCGGTCAAGGCACTTCACTCAAGGATGGTCCGGTGAATCAGTCGCGCCTGCTTTCGCCCACTGGCGTGAATGTCGATAGCAAGGGGAATGTCTTGATAGTGCTGTTCTCCGGTCACCAGGTGCGGCGCGTGACGCAGGGAACGATTACCAGCATTGCCGGGGCGACGCCACCGACGATCGTCGGCGAGAACACATCTGCCACGGCGACGGCGCTCTTTGATCCTCGTGGAATTGCGGTGGATCCTCTAGGGAATCTTTACGTTTCCGATACGATCGACCACCGTATCCGAAAAATTTCGGCGGCGGGAACCATCACAACCTATGCGGGCAACGGTCTGTACGGCATTACTGGCGATGGTGGACTTGCTGTTTCCGCGGAAGTCGGATCGCCCCGAGGACTGACGCTGGATCAAGGCGGCAACCTGTACGCGACGATAGGGTTCGGATCCGCGACTCGGCAAATTGCGGCGAGTGGATTGATTACCACTGTAGCCGGAGGAGGTATTGCAGGTTTTGCCGGCGACGGCGGCAAAGCCACCGCTGCGCAGTTCTTGGTTCCGTTCGGCGTAGCAAAGGACGCCGCAGGTAACATCTACATCGCCGACACCGACAACAACCGCATCCGGCGCGTAGACACCTCTGGGATTGTGACCACGATCGCCGGCAGTGGTACGGACGGTTTTGCCGGAGATGGTGGACCCGCGACTGCCGCCTCGTTATCGCAGCCGCGCCAACTGGCACTAGACAGTAACGGCAATCTCTATCTGGCTGATACGGGCAACAATCGCATTCGCAAGATCACGCCAGCCGGCGTAATTTCCACCGTCGCCGGGAATGGTACGACCGGCGCCGGCGGAGATGGAGGCGCCGCCACGGATGCGCAACTCACATCGCCGTCGGGCGTCGCGTTGGATGCCTCGGGCAATATGTACATCTCGACTGCGGCGCGGATCCGGAGGGTTGAAGCGTCCACGGGCAAGATGACAACTATCGCCGGAACGGGGGGCGCTGGTTTCGGCGGCGACGGCGGCTTGGGCACAGCGGCCCAAGTCAGTTCCGCTACAAATCTCGCGGTGGATAGGTCCGGCAATGTTTATTTCACAGACAACGACAACCTGCGTGTGCGTAAACTCACGCTGGCGCAGATTGTGCCTCAAGCCGTGGTGAATGGCGCGACGTTTAAGGCGGGGGCAGTGGCGCCGGGCGAGATCGTGACGTTCTTCGGGTCGGATCTGGGCCCAACTACCGGCGTGGGCTTGCAGCTTGACTCCAATGGACGCGTGACCAAGGAGCTGGCAGGAACGCAGGTCTTGTTCGATGGCGTACCGGCGCCGATGATCTTCGTCCTCAACAGCCAAGTCAATGTCGTCGTGCCATACGCAGTCGCGGGCAACACATCGACCGAGGTACAGGCGATCGTGCAGGGCAAGCCGACGAATACGATTACACTGCCGGTGGCTGCTTCCTCACCAGGCGTTTTTGCCATCACGAATCAGGACGGGACGGTCAACTCGGCATCGAATGCAGCAGCCCGCGGCGGAGTGCTCGTACTATATGCCACGGGCGAGGGGCAGACCGATCCACCCGGAGTGGACGGCAACGTCGCGAACTCCGTCTACCCCAAGCCAAACTTGTCAGTTTTCGTTCAGATCGGCGGCCAAACCGCCAACGTACAGTACGCGGGTGCAGCGCCTGGATTCGTATCGGGCGTGCTGCAGGTCAACGTTCAGATTCCCGGGGACTTGAGCGGAACGCTGCCGCTTCAATTGCAAATCGGAACGGCAACTACACCCGCCGGCCTCACGGTGTCGGTGCGATAAATCTCAGCCCAAGCCGGCGATGACGGCGTCTGTAAATTCATTCGTGGACGCTCTACCGCCTACGTCTGGCGGTAGACATTTCCTTTCAGCGTAGACGCGCTCGATGGCGGACCTCAGCCTGCTGGCGGCGGCTACTTCGCCCAGATGAATCAGCATCAAAACCGAAGACAGCATCAAAGCGGTTGGATTCGCAATACCTTTGCCCGCGATGTCGGGCGCGCTGCCGTGCACGGCCTCGAAGACCGCATCGTCGTCGCCCATGTTCATTCCCGGGACAACGCCCAAGCCGCCAACTAATCCCGCAGCCAGGTCCGACACGATGTCGCCGTACAGGTTGGGCAGTAGCAGAATATCGAACGTCTCAGGCCGCATGACGAGCTGCATGGAGGCGTTGTCCACAATCAGCTCTTTGTATTCGGTCTCGGGGAAACGCGCGGCCACTTCGCGGCAACAGCGCAGAAACAGCCCGTCGGCGAGCTTCATGATGTTGGCTTTGTGGATAGCCGTCACTTTCTTGCGTCCGGATTTCTTCGCGAATTCGAAGGCGTACTCCGCAATCCGGATGGAAGCGACGCGCGTGATGACCTTCAGGCTGGTAACCACGTCCTTGACCACTTCGTGCTCGAGGCCGGAATAAAGATCCTCGGTGTTTTCGCGGAAGATCACCATGTCGATTGTGACGTCGTCGAAACGGGTTTTCAGTCCGGGAAGCGAGTGCACTGGCCGCACATTCGCGTACAAATCGAAGTACTTTCGCAGGGCGACGTTTACGCTTTGAAATCCTCCAGCGATCGGGGTTGTTACCGGTCCTTTGAGACCGACGTGAGTCCGTTCAAGCGATTCGATGACGTGCGGCGGCAGAACCTGACCCGATTTCGAAATGATACTGGCATTGAGATCGGCGCGTTGCCAATCAATGGCGACGCCCGTCGCGTTGACTGCGCGGACGGTCGCGTCGGCCACTTCGGGTCCGATACCGTCGCCGGGGATTAACGTCACTGGATAAGACACGTTTACTATTGTAAAGAATGGCTCTCATCCAACGCGCATTGATCAGTGTTACCGACAAGACAGGCATCGTAGAATTCGCGCAAGGCCTGCGCGATTTAGGAGTAGAGATTATCTCTACCGGGGGAACGGCGAAGGCGCTGCAGCAGGGCGGCGTGCAAGTCCGCGAAGTTTCCGAGGTCACCGGATTCCCGGAGATGCTGGATGGAAGACTCAAGACCATCCACCCGCGCATCGCCGGCGGCGTGCTCGCGATACGCGCCAATAGCGAACACATGCAGGCGTTGGCTGAGCACAAGATTCCACCGATCGACATGGTGGTGGTGAATCTGTACGCGTTCGAGAAGGTGGCCGCGAAGGCAGGCGTGCACATGGCGGAGCTCATCGAGAACATCGACATCGGCGGTCCGACGTTGATTCGGGCAGCGGCGAAGAACTATCAGGATGTGGCGGTGGTGGCGGCGCCAGACGATTATCCAGCGATTCTCGAGGAGCTGCATGAGTGCAAGGGCCAGCTTTCGGAAGCGACTTTGTGGCGGCTGGCGCAGAAGGCGTTCACGTTGACGGCGGCGTATGATCGCGCGATCAGTACGCGGTTGGCCCAGGTGGGCGTGGAGAACGGATCGGGATTGCCGGGTTTTCTCGACATTCGGGCGCCGCGCGCATTGGATTTGAGATACGGGGAAAATCCGCATCAACCGGCCGCGTTGTATTCGAATCGGCAGGGCGGCATCGCGGGCGCCGAGCAGTTGCAGGGCAAGGAACTTTCGTACAACAACCTGGTGGACCTGGACGCGGCTTGGGCCTTGATTCAGGAATTCGATGCGCCGGCGTCGGCCATCATCAAGCACACCAATCCGTGCGGCTGCGCTGAGGGGGAAACGCTGGCGGCCAGTTATCGGCGGGCGTTTGAAGCCGATCCGGTATCGGCGTTCGGGGGCGTGCTGGCGTTCAACCGATCGTTAGACGAAGAGACCGCGGGCGAGATTTCGAAGACGTTTATCGAGGCGATCGCGGCGCCGGATTATGAGAGCGGCGCGCTGAAGGTTCTGGCAGCGAAGAAGAATCTACGGTTGCTGAAAGTGGCGGCTGCGCCGGAGAACGAGCCGGTAGTGAAATCGATCAGCGGTGGATATCTGGTGCAGACACCGGACTCGCATCGCCTGGATCGCGCGCAGTGTGTTGTCAAAACGGAGCGCGCCCCGAGTGAAGAGGAATGGAAGGCGCTTGAATTTGGCTGGAAGGTTTGCAAGCACGTCAAGTCGAACGCGATCGTTTACGCGCGGGCGGGTCAGAGTGTCAGCGCCGGAGCTGGACAGATGAGCCGCGTGGATTCCGTCAAAGTTGGCGCGATGAAGGCGGTGCTGCCGCTGAAGGGGACGGTCATGGCGTCGGATGCGTTCTTTCCCTTCCCTGACGGGGTGGAAGAGGGCGCCAAGTACGGGATCACGGCGGTGATTCAACCGGGTGGGTCGGTGCGCGATGACGAAGTTGTGGCGGCGGCGAACAAGTTGGGGCTGGCGATGGTGTTTACGGGCGTGCGGCATTTCCGGCACTAGTGGCCGGAGGCGGTAGAGCCTGCTTCTACAACTCGAGTTGGTACCCACAGAAGACCGTGTCCCGCTTCCAGCCTAAGCTCTCATATACCGATTGAGCTGTTGTGTTGTTGAGTTCCGTCGACAGCTTAAGCCGTAGAGCGCCGACTCGTTGGCCGTACTCGGCCGCCGTCTGGAGTAGCGCGGAGCCTGCTTTGCTGCGGCGGGCTTCTGGTGCAACGAAGAGATCGTTGAGGATGAAGATCCGCCTCATAGCTGTAGAAGAGAAGATCGGATAGAGTTGCGTGAATCCGATCGCGACGCCGGTCGAGAAGGCTAGAAAGATGACTGACTGGTTGTGCTCGAAGCGCTCCAGCAGGAATTGACGGGCGCGATCGGGGTCGCTGGGCTGGCGGTAGAATTGGCGATACGCTTCGAATAGCGGTACGAGAAGATCCAGATCCGCTAC
>JBGPSX010000233.1:0-6483 GCA_041490325.1 Bryobacteraceae bacterium
CTCTGAGAGCGTGCTGGTGAATGCCTTGATCGACTTGGGCGGCCTGGGAAGTCTTTCACCCAAGGCACGGACTCGAAGATTTGCGGCATTGCAGAAAAAGTGGATCTTTCAATTGCGGCGTCTGTATCCGGGAACCGACTTCGTGTGGCTCGCGCCGGATCTCATGGCGGCCGCCAGTGAGGCTCTGGAGGATGCTGAAGAACTCTCCTAAACTACCGCTCACTTTGAGCCGCGGCCCGGCTACTGGCATCCACGGTTGGACGCGTCGTATACATAACTGCTAGCCGAGCCGTGACCAAAGGGAGCGGTTTCAAGTAATTTTTCACAGTCCCCATGGTCGCGGCCCGGCCCGGCGGCTGCAACTGTCTGCTGAGTTCGCAGATCACCTATTCGACAAAGCCGAGACGGCGCAAAGTGGCGGCCGGTTCGCTCTCTTCAAAGGCCACCGCAGCCAGGCTGGCTTTCTGGTGGCCGTGATCCAGCGCCACGCCGTAGGGTGCGTCGACAAACTTGAAGGTCGAGCGCAGCAGCTCAACATCGTTCGAAGTCCCGGCGCGCAATCCGGTGTCTCTCAAGAAGGACGCCACGTATTGCGGATCCTGGATCGGGATACTGACCACCTTGGTGTCCTTCCAGTTCAGCTTGGACATCCGGCGGGCGGCGGCATCGCAGTGCAGGCAGGTTGGATTATAGAAGAACAAAAATACGTGCCCCTGATCCAGTGCGAATGGTTGCCCGTCCACGGTGATGGACGCAGGCGCCTTCAGGCCGCTCTCGCGAGCGGAGTTGACGCCGAAAGAAACGCCGGCGAAAACCAGAACCGCTCCCAGGATGACCAGCGCCCCTCGCAAGTTTTCCGAAGATCGGGCCCACCAGCCGGAAACCGCGGCCATGAGGAGCATCACCGCATCTCCAATGAAAAACCCGGGGCCGATGCTGCGCTTGACTAGCGGGAAGCAACTGCAATCCTTGCCAACCAAAGTGGAGTAGTTTATGCCGATGTAGATCATGAATCCGATCAGCATCAGAGCGATCAGCCAGCTTCCCCAGCGCCGGAATCGTGGAACCAGGATCAGCACGGCGCCGAAGGTCTCGCCGACGCCCAGTGCCAGGGTAAAGGGCAACGCCAGGTTGGCGGGGACGCGAAATTCCGTCAGGGCCTGCGACCATTGGAACGGATCGGCCAGTTTCCAGCAACCGGAGGCGAAAAAGAGGATAGCCAGAAGGATCGCGGCCGTGCCGCCTAGCGCCTTCTTCCACGCGGGCAGGTCCACGCTGAGGGCATCCAGACCCAGCTCTGCCGGGTCCGCCGCACTGTCCGTCATACTTGTTCCATTTTAGTCGACTCTGGGCCTCCCCCGTCCGGCTGAGGTCAAGCCGCGAAGAATTGCCGGGCGGTCTCGGCGGTTCGGGCGATGTCGTCGTCGCTGTGGGCGGCTGAAACGAATCCGGCTTCGAATTGCGACGGGGCCAGATAGATGCCGCGATCCAGCATCCAGTGGAAGAAGTGGCGAAACCGCTCCGTGTCGGACCGTTTAGCCGACTCCCAATTAGTGACAGGATCGGGCGTGAAGAAGAACGTAAACATGGAGCCCACGCGGTTAATCGTAATGCCTTCAGGGACTTGCGCGGTCAGTTGCTCGGCGCGCCGTTCCAGTTGCTGGTACACGCCTGGGTTCGTTTTGAGATATCGCAGCATGGCGAGGCCGGCGCTGACCGCGAGCGGGTTGCCGGACAGAGTGCCGGCTTGATAGATGGGGCCGAGCGGCGCGACTTTGCTCATAATGTCAGCGCGGCCGCCATAAGCAGCGATGGGCAAGCCGCCGCCGATGATCTTGCCGAGCGTGGTCAGATCGGGCTTGATCCCGTATCGTTCCTGCGCCCCACCCAGTGCCAGACGGAACCCGGTCATGACTTCGTCGAAGATCAGAAGCGCGCCATGTTGTGCCGTGATGCGGCGCAGTCCTTCTAGAAATCCATCCAGCGGGGGCACACAGCCCATGTTGCCGGCCACCGGCTCGACGATCACTGCCGCGATCTGTTGGCCGCGTTCGCGAAACGCGCTCTCCACTGCGTCGATTGAGTTGAACGGCAGCGCAAGCGTGGTTGCCGCGAAGGCTTCGGGGACGCCCGCGGTGTCGGCGATTCCTAGAGTCGCCATTCCGGATCCGGCTTTGACCAGCAAGGAATCGACATGGCCGTGATAGCAGCCTTCAAACTTGATGGTGAGATCGCGGCCGGTGAAGCCGCGCGCGACGCGCAAGGCGCTCATGGTGGCTTCGGTGCCTGAATTGACCAGGCGCACCATCTCGATGGACGGCACGCATTCGCGAATCAGCTCGGCCAGCTCCACTTCGCGCTCGGTGGGCGCGCCGAAGCTGGTTCCGATCGCGAGTACTTCACGCAACGCGTCGATGACGCCGGGGAACCGATGGCCCAGAATAAGCGGTCCCCAGGAGCCGACGTAGTCGATGTACTCGTTGCCATCGACATCGAAAATGTGGGCGCCCTCGCCGCGCGCGATGAAGGGCGGCGTACCGCCTACGCCGCGAAATGCCCGGACCGGAGAATTGACGCCGCCCGGAATCAGCTTCTGGGCGCGGGCGAAGGATGCTTCGGATCTGGAACGATTCATGCGAGGCGCGAGCGGCTAAGTGTTTTCCGGAATCAGCTTTTGCAAAAGGAAATTCGTGACCACTTCGTGCATGGTGCCGTTGAGATTCCGGATGAGCCGGCTCTTGAGATCGAGGTAGGGCTGCGTGCCGGCAAAAAGATCTTCGATCAGAGTGCGGAATCTGGGGCTGCGGCGAATGAACTCGACCATGCGCGCCGGTACTGCTCCGAACAGGAATCGGCCGAGAAACACGCGCTTGGCGAGCGCCGCGCCGAATTCGAGATCGGCCACAAATTCTTTGCGCAGCAGGCTGCGATACGCCTGCGCCTTTTCCGCGCTGGTCTGCGATTCGTTCAGCACCACTTGGCTTGCCAGATCGCCCGATCGCATGGCGTAGTAGAGCCCTTCGCCGGTAATCGGATCCACCAACCCGCCGGCGTCGCCCACGGCCAGCCAGCCATCGCCCGCCACGCGATTCGTTTTCCAACCCGGACGCTCCAGCGATGGAAGCATGTGGCCGTAGAAAGCCGCGCCCTGGTAGGAGATGCCCTTCTCGTCCAGGTATCGTTCCAGGCGCGCCCGCAGCGATTGGGCCGATTCGCTCTTTCCGCAAATCCCGACCGACAAATGACCGCAGCGCGGGAAGATCCAGATGTAGCCTTCGAGATTCGGCAGAAACTGGATGTCGATATGGTCCTGCGTGGATTCGACGTAGTAGCCCAGCGCGGTCATTGTGTCGGCGGCAGTCCATTCAGTACCGACATTGCGGAGCGGATTGCGCGCTCCAGTGGCGACAATGCAGTAGTCGGTATGTAGCGAACCATTACGCGTCTTGAGCGACCATCCACGGCCGCGGCGTTCGATTCCCAGCACGCGCGTCTGTTCTAGTTGCGCTCCCGCCTCCTGCGCCCGATCCAGCAGCATGCGGTTCAAATCGAGCCGCGAGTAGATCACTAAAGGCCGGCTGAGATCCATCCTCACGCCGCCCGCCTTGGGCGCCGCCATGCACGTTTGGGTGACGATCTTTTTCGGAGTATTGTTGTCGATCAGAAAAGGATATTGCTGATACGCCTTGTAAGTGAGACCGCCGCCGCAGGGTTTTTCCCAGGCCAGCTTTTCGTCCAAGACCACGGTCTCCAGGCCCGCGCGCGCCAAGCGCTCCGCCGCGAATGCTCCAGCCGGACCGCCACCGAGGACGGCGACGCGTTTCATACCGCTGCCTTTATTTGTCTAGGTACGGGCCTCATTTGCCTTTGTCCGGACTCACCGCAGGATGACCCGGCGGTAAAGTTTGTGGCATTGCGCCGATGGAGCCCGATCCAGCCGATCCACCTGGATCTTGTGGCACGCCGGCATGCGGACTGGCGCTGCCTGAGCCCGCGCGTCCCTTGACCACCCACTCCGTTCCTTTGCGCTCCAGCACATATTCCATCGTCATGCCGGACCCGGCTGCTGCTGTTCCTTTGGCCTGGAAGTGCACGGACGCAGTGGCTTGGTCCTGATGAAACGCGACCGACGTTACGCTCACGTCCATCGCCAAGAGGTCGGAGCGTTTGGAAAGGTAGTTCATGACGCCTACCCGCACGGCGTCAGTATTCTTGATGTCCTTCTTGCAGCCTCCGAGCACACTTAGACAGAGGATCAGCAGTGCAGCGATCGTACAGCCTTTCACGATTCGATTATAGCGAGTGGACCGTCATTTGGCCCGTAGCTCAAACTCTCCGGTTTTTTCCAAGGAACGGAAAAAGCTGACGACCTTCTCAGTATCCACAGGTCCGAACTCGGCGCTGATCGCATCGCGAATCGCGAGCACCGACCGGTGTCCGTCGGCGAAGTTGCGCGCTTCCAAGGCATAGAAACCAACTAGCGGAGCAGTCTGCGTAGCGCCTGGACCTCCCGCGCCACCACCAAATAGCGGAGCTGGTTTCTTGCGGATCGGAATCAGCCGGCTGGCTTCTTCGTCCGTCGCGCTTGGTTTACCTTCCGGCAGATCTCCAGCGACCAGCTTTGAATAATTCTTGACGCGGCTCAGATCCGCCTGCTCGCCGGTCTCGACGAAATTCTTGGCAATGGCGTCGATCGCCGATTTGGCCTTGTCATCTTTTTCAGTTAGCGCCTTGGCCGACCGAATGCCATCGCCCTCGCGCAGGTAGGCCGCATGCACCAGGTTCAAAGCCTCGTGCCGCGCTATCACGGCAGCGCCCGTTCCCGCATCGCCGATCATCTGCAAAGCAAGCCGCAATTCGGCGCCGGTGCGCTCGGCCGCCAATCCGGCTGCGGTTTCGGCGATCCGCACCGCGCCCGGTCCGTCTGAATTCGCGATCACCAGGGCGCTCGCCAGGCCGATGAAGGCGGCGCGCTTCAACTGCGTCGGATCTGCATTGAATGGACGATCCTCGCTGGTGTGATACGCGATATCCGGCCAGTTGTTGAACAACACTGCTTGAATTCCCTCAGCCAGAAAGACCGCGTGATCGGAGGCGCCATAGTGCTTGTCGATGTTGTAGTAGAACTGATCGCGCGAGCCCTGTGGATCGAGAATCGGAAAAAGGTAGGAGTAAGACAATCGCCGATTGTGTACTTTCTCCCGATTGGTGTCGCCCACGTACTCGAAGAACTGCTGCGTCACATCGTTGATGAACCCGGGCGTCGAGTAGAGCGTGCGCATCAGATGCAGGCTGTTGCGATTTTTGCCGACGTCCTCGCCCACCATGTCCATCGAAATCGCGGCCACCATGCGCTTGGTTTCCTCCGGGAAACGCAGCAGGTAGGCGCGGGTGCCCTGGATTTCGGGAATCCAGAGAAAGCGGATAGTGCGGCGCGGCCTCGGCAGCACGCCGTCGTTGATCAATTTGGTCCAGGCGCGCGCCAGTTCCAACACAGTCGCGCAACCGGAAGCGTCGTCCATGGCGCCCTGCTTGGCGATTCCTTCGAACAGATGGCCGGTCAGAGCGATTTCCTGTTGCGATTCACCATTGCCGCGAATAATCGCGGTTGGCACCTGCATGTCCGCGTCATACTCGGTGGTTTTCACGACGGCGTGCAACGTGACTTTCTTGCCCGACTCCAGCGTCTCGACCAACTCCATGCCGATGCGGTGTGACAGATTGAAGCCGAACGCCATCTTCGGTGGCGGGCCCGATTCTGCTCCCGCGCCTGGGCCGCCCGGGAATCCACCGCTGCGGCCGCCAATTCCGTTCCAGGCGATTTCATCCGGCCGATCGATCGGCTTGCCGGTTGGATTGTTGAACGACAGCACGCCGACAGCGCCGAGTTTTCGGACCGCGAGGTTGTGCACGATGCCGATGGAGCCGCTCGCGAGTACCAGCTTTCCGGTAACATCTTTGTCCGCGTAGTCGGCATCTTTTTCGCCTCGTCCAACGTAAATAAGATCGGCGGTGACATCGCCCGATTTGCTGCCTGTCGCCAGCGTTGCCGCGACGTCGCGATAGTTGATGATCAGACGTTTCTCGGGTGTGGTCATCCACAACTCGCCGACTTCGCCATCCCATGTCTTGTTGGGCAGCTTGAAGCGCTCGATGTGTACGTCTTCGAGTCCGTACTGCTTCGCCATTTTCTCGATGTAGGCGGCTTCGCGATAGGTGGACTTGTACTCCTCTTCGAGACGATCGTGCTCGTAACCCGCCAGATCGAGAATGTGCGCGTAGGCCACCGAGCCGCTCACGTAGTCAACAATCTGCTGAATGGTCGATTGTGGAATGAGCGTCTTCGGGTTGGGCTGCTCTTGCGCCCATACAAGCGCGGCAGTTCCCGCGATTCCGCAACAAAACCGGCAAAAATTCATGGTGTAAGAACCTCGGAACCCGCAAGGTTAGCATGTTGCTTCCACGCCGGGGGGCTGCGCTATA